>CBFHGD010000020.1:0-241 GCA_965655275.1 Octadecabacter sp.
CGGTTTGCGCGGGCGGGATTGATCCGGCCAGCGCGATGGCATTGTCGCCTGCATCAACCGCGCCGCCGGGAAAGACGTATTTGTTGGGCATAAACGCAGCAGATGCCCCGCGCAGGCCCATCAGAATGTGCGGGTCACGGGCGCGGTCCCGCAGCACGATGACGGTGGCCGCGTCGCGAATTGCGGATTTGTCGATGCCTTTTGGGTTGCTGTCTTGTGTCACGAAACGCCCCTTTGCGGG
>CBFHGD010000020.1:252-23231 GCA_965655275.1 Octadecabacter sp.
CATGCCTTTCAGTCTGGGCAGAAGATAAAGCGACAGCGCGACACACACAATCGTCAATACCGTGGCCATCACGAAGGGGTCGGGGCGCAGGTAGACAAACATGAAATGCATCAGGAAGCCGACGAAATGCGCCACGATGAGAATTGTAAGGTAGGCGGGCCCGTCATCGGCGCGGTGATGGTGCAGGTCTTCGCCACATTCGGGGCATTGATCCGCGACTTTGAGGTAGCTGGTGAACATGGACCCTTCGCCGCAGCTGGGGCACCGGCGGCGCAGGCCGTTCCACATGGCGGGCTTTGTTGGACGGTCATCGTCGGACGGTGCGAAGTGTGTCGGGTTGGCCATGGAATCCTCGAGGTGGTGAGACGGATTGTGTCGATCCGTTCTTTTGCCCTGTTGGCGCCGCGATGTCGCCGTGTCGCGGTGTCGCAGATTTTTTGCGCACCAAGCGACGGAAGTGTGCGGGCTGCGCGTTTTATGTCTATCGGCGGCCACATGGCGGCCCTGACACCAAGTATGAAAAAGGACTTCAAAATGAAAACGACACTTTTGATGGCAGCTCTGGCAGCAGGCGTAACATTGGCGGCAACAGCCGAGGCCCGCGAAGGCCAAGGCCAGCGCATGACCATGCCAACGTTTGAGGAATTGGACGTGAATGCAGACGGCAGCGTAACCACAGCAGAAATCGAGGCCTCCATGCAGGCGCGTATGCAGGCCCGTTTTAGCGAAATGGACACGGATGGCGATGGCGCACTGTCTGGCGACGAAATGCTGGCGGGCGCACAGGCGGATCGTCAGGACCGGATGGCAGAGCGGATTGCCAAACGTATTGCGGATGCGGACGCCAATGGCGACGGTCTGTTGCAGGCCGAAGAAATGGCAGAAGCGCGCGGGGATCGCACCAACCGTGGCCCCGGGTTCGAGCGGATGTTCGAGCGGTTGGACGCGGATGACGACGGCAGCCTGAGCGTTGAAGAATTCGATGAGGCGCAGGCACGGATGCAAGACCGTGGCGCGCGTGGTCACGGACGTCGTGGCGATAACTAAGCAACGGGCTGGCGCGGGATGCCCCCGCGCCAGCAACCTTGTGAGCGGTGGAAGATGTGGGTAGCAGCGTAACCAATGACAGATGCGGACATGGATCAAGGCGATCAAAGCGATGCAGAATTGCTGGCGGCGTTTGCTGCGGGCGAACGGTCGGCTGCGCTTGTGTTGACGCAGCGGTTGACGCCGCGGGTCATGGGGCAGGCCTACCGGATGCTGGGCAACCACGCAGAAGCCGAAGATGTGACACAAGAGGCGATGATGCGATTGTGGAAAATCGCGTCGGAGTGGGACGCGGATCGCGCGCTGGTCACCACTTGGCTTTACCGTGTGGTGGCGAACCTGTGCACGGACCGGTTGCGCAAATCGGGGCGCGGTGTGGCACTCGATGCGATCGAAGAACCCGCCGATCCGACACCGTCGGCGGCTGCGACCTTGCAAACAGGCGCGCGGGTGTCCGCCCTGCACGCCGCCTTGGGCACGCTGCCCGAAAGACAGGCGCAAGCGGTATCGCTGCGCCACCTCGAAGAACTGGGCAATCCACAGATTGCCGCCATTATGGACACCAACGTGCGAACCGTTGAAAGTCTTATTGCACGGGGCAAACGCGCCCTGATTGCACGACTTTCGGGGCGCAAGGCAGAGCTGGGGTATGACGATGAGTGATGACACAGACAACAAGATGCTAGAGACCACATTCGCCGAAGCCCGCGCGCGCGTCGTGGTGCCATCCGACGGGTTGTTGGACCGGATCATGATGGATGCGGACACGGTGCTGGGCGGTGACGGCGGTTTCGTGGCGCACAAACGCCCGAGGGTCTGGGCGTCCATGATGGAGGCCATTGGCGGCTGGACGTCGATGGGCGGGCTGGCAGCGGCAACGGTTGCCGGCGTCTGGATAGGGGTGTCGCCACCCGACGCGATGAGCAGTTTTTCCGCAGGGCTTTGGGGTAGCACGATTGAAGTGCCGCTGTTTGAAAGCGATGTCCTTGCCGGATTGGAGGGGTGAGAATGAGCGAACAAAAGACAAAAACACCGCGCTGGCAAAAGGGGCTTCTGGTGGCGTCGCTGGCGATGAACCTTGCGGTGATCGGCGCGGTTGCGGGCATGGCCATCAAGGGCGGGCCGGACATCCGGCGCGCACAATATGACCTGACCGTCGGGCCGTTTACCCGCGCAATGGAGCCACGCGACCGTGACGCAGTGCGCACGGCGTTGCGCAACAGCGAGGCCTTCCGGCCCAGCGACCGCACTGCGATCCGTATGGATATGCAGGCGTTGATCGACGTGTTGCGCGCCGAGCAGTTCGACAAAAACGCCCTGCGCGATGCGATCACCCGTCAGCGCGCGCGCCTTGCCGTCGGGCAAGATGCGGTGCTTGATGCGGTCACCGCGCAAATCGACGCGATGAGCACTGCAAATCGCGTGGCGTTTGCCGACCGGCTGGAAGAACAGTTGCGCCGTGGTCCGCCCGCGCGCGACCGTTAGAAGGCCCTAGAAAGACCTAGGCGGCGGACAGGCTGACCTTGTTGCGCCCGCCATTCTTGGCGGCGTAAAGCGCGACGTCGGCGGCGCTCACCAGATCTTCGAGGTCTTCCACCATGTCGTGTGCCTCCTGACCATTGCTCAGGCTGACGCCGACCGACATGGTGACGCGCACTTCGGTGCGATCGGGCCCGATAAAGAACGGGGTGTCCCCGATCAGTTTGCACAGGCGTTCAGCGGCGGTGCGGGCATGCACCACGTCGCTGTTTGGAATCGCCACAAGAAACTCCTCCCCGCCGACCCGGGCCAGAAGGTCCACGGCGCGCAGGTTGCCCTTCAGCCGTCCCGCAGCCTGGCGCAGAACTTCGTCACCGGCGGCGTGGCCATAGGTGTCATTGATCGACTTGAAGTGGTCGAGGTCCAGAACCATCAACGCGAACTGGCGGTTGCGTTTGCGGCTTTCTTCGGAGAGCCGGGAGAGGTGGGGCAGGGCGTAGCGGCGGTTGAACAGCCCTGTCAAGGGATCGGTGATCGCGGCTTCCAACCCGGTTTCGACCGTACGCCGCAGGGCGTCTGCCTGTTGTTTGGCGTGAATTAGGACGCGGCACCTGTGGTGGATTTCGTCTGCGTCCACATCGCCATACACGATGTCGTTTGCGCCCAGATCAAGGGCCATGGCCGCTGCGTCGCGCGCATAGGAAGGGAGCAGGACAAGAATGCCCGCATGGCGCGTGTCAGGGCGGCTGCGCAATTCCGATAGCAGCCGGAACAGCAACTTTTCATCCTCAAGGCCGGCGCGAAAATCGATCACGTAAAGGTAGGTCGGTTTGGGGTTGTCCTGCCTGCGCACAAGCAATTCGATGGGGGCTTTGGATATGACGCAATTGTCGATGGATTGAGCTAGAGTGGCAAAATCGGGCGCGATCACGTCGCCCTGGGTTGCAACCACGACCGGTATCGGGGCGCTGAACGCATCTTGCGCCTCGGCAAAGCCGAGGGCCGTGCGTGTGCCTTCGCGCATCCGCAATTCCTGACGTGCGTCACGCGCCCGCAACAGGCTTCGAATGCAGGCCTGTAAAATGTGATCGTCAAACGGTTTGGACAAAATATCGTCGGCACCCGATTGCAAGGCGGCGACGCGGTCGCGCGGGGTGGTGAACCCGCCGGTCGCAATGATCGGGATCAGGTTCGTTTCGGGGTCCGCCTTCAGGGACTGACAGAAATCCAGCGCGCCTTCGGCATTGCGACAGGTATCGATCAGGATCATATCGGGGAGCGACGCCGCAATTTCTTGCTGCGCTTCGTCGATAGACGCACAGGGGCGGACGCGATATTGCGCCGCGAGAAGTTTTACCTTCAACACAATCCGGTTGGTCGCTACACAATCTACGATGAGAATGTCACCGGCCATTGGTCTTCCTTTCGAGCTTTCCCCATCTCTTGACGAAGTTTGCTTTCCAAATGGTTAAGAAACAGTTTCCACCGAGGTAATCGAAATCAATGAAACCTGAACATGCTGAACAAATTGCCATATCCGCCCTGACTTGGTTGGCGGGCAATGAGGACCTTTTGCCAGTGTTCTTAGGGGCTTGCGGGGCGCAAGCTGAGGATCTGCGCGCACAGGCGGAAAACCCCGCTTTTCTGGGGTCTGTGTTGGAATTTCTGACGATGGATGATGCTTGGGTGGTCGCGTTTTGTGACGCTGAGGGGCTGAAGTATGAAGATCCCCTTCGGGCGCGTTATTCTTTACCCGGAACGGAGGCCGTGCATTGGACATGACATCACCCCCCTTGGCAGGCGTTATTTTCGACAAAGACGGCACGCTGTTTGATTTCAATGCAACGTGGGGCGCATGGACGCGTGCGGTGCTTGAACGCGAAGCAGGCGGCGACCCTGCGCGGCTTGTGCCGCTGGCTGACGCGCTGGGCTATGATTTGGCCACCAACCTGTTTCGCCCCGACAGCCTTGTGATTGCCAGCACGGTGCAGGACGTCGCAGCCGCCGTTTTGCCTCATGTCGAGGAAACATCTGCGGATGCCGTGATTGCGCGGTTCAACGCCGCCGCAATGGATGCGCCGCAGATCGAGGCTGCGCCGCTGATTTCGTTTGTGAACCGCCTGACGCAGGCGGGCCTGAAGATTGGTGTGGCGACGAATGATGCCGAAGCCCCGGCGCGCGCGCATCTACGTGAGGCCGGTATCGAGGGTGCGTTTGATTTCATCGCCGGATTTGACAGCGGATACGGGGGTAAACCTGCCCCCGGCCAGTTGTTTGGGTTTTGTGACGCGATGCGCCTGACGCCTGCCCAGTGCGTGATGGTGGGCGACAGCACCCATGATTTGCACGCGGGCCGCGCGGCGGGCATGCGTACGGTTGCGGTGCTGACGGGCGTGGCGGATCACGCAGCGCTTGCGCCGCATGCGGATGTGGTATTGCCCTCGATCGCCGAGCTTCCGGCATGGTTGGGGCTGCCTTAACCGTCGCAAAGCAGGTTCACGACATTTCATGTCGCAAACCGCGTCGCGGTTGCGGGTGGGGCTGGCACTCTGTCGGGGACATCACAAAGGATGCCCCCATGTCTGACGCTGCCTCGCCTGATCCTGCCCCCGCCCGCCGCCGCCGTTCGGGGGGGCGCGCTGCCAATACCGCCAAACGCCAAACCGCACAGATCAGCCAGATGCCATGGCAGGTGCCTGTCAATATCGACCGCCCGACAGAGCCGCTGGGTGAGGAGGGCGTTCAGGCGATCCATGACGGGGCCATGCGGATTTTGGAAGAAATCGGTATCGAGTTTCTGAACGAAGAAGCGATCGAGCTGTTCAAGCAAGCGGGCTGCAAGGTTGACGGCACCAACGTCAAGATGGGGCGCGACTGGGTGATGGAGATGATCGCCAAGGCGCCCGCGCAATTCACCCTGACGCCGCGCAATCCGGCGCGTGAAATTACCATGGGTGGCAATCACATGCTGTTTGGCAATGTGTCGTCCCCACCGAATTATTACGACATGGAGATCGGGAAAAAGGTCAGCGGCAATCGCAAGCAATGCGCCGATCTGATCCGACTGACCCAGCACTTCAACTGCATCCACTTTGCGGGCGGCTATCCTGTTGAACCTGTCGATGTGCATGCCTCAGTGCGCCACCTTGATGTGGTGTTCGACAAGCTGACGCTGTGTGACAAGGTCGTGCATGCCTATAGTCTGGGCAAGGAACGGGTCGAAGACGTTATGGAAATGGTGCGCATTTCCGGCGGCTGGACGCAAGAGGAATTCGAAGCCTCACCCAAGATGTATACCAACATCAATTCGACCTCTCCGCTCAAACACGATGTGCCGATGATTGACGGCTGTTTGCGCTGCGTGCGCAAAGGGCAGGTTGTGGTCGTGACGCCGTTTACACTGGCGGGTGCCATGGCGCCTGTGACCATGTCGGGGGCGGTGACGCTTTCGGTGGCAGAGGCGTTGAGCGCGATCGCACTGTTCCAATATGTGCGCCCCGGTGCGCCCTGCGTGATTGGCACGTTTACATCCAACGTCGATATGAAATCGGGCGCACCCGCGTTTGGCACGCCCGAATATATGCGCGCCACCCAGATGACTGGCCAGATGGCGCGGTTTTACGGGCTGCCGATGCGATCAAGCGGTGTGTGTGCGGCGAACGTGCCGGACGGTCAGGCCATGTGGGAGACGTCAAATTCCCTTTGGGCCGCTGTCCAGTCGGGCACCAACATGGTTTATCACGCGGCCGGGTGGCTGGAAGGCGGGCTGATTGCCAGCCCGGAAAAGTTTGTGATGGACTGTGAGGTTATCCAGATGATCCAGCGCTACATGGACCCCCGGATCACCGCCACGACGCCCGATGATATTGCGGTGGACGCGATCAAGGAGGTTGGCCCGAACGGACATTTCTTTGGCATCCAGCACACGCAGGACCGCTATGAGGACGCGTTCTATTCGCCGTTCCTGTCGGATTGGCGCAACTTCGAGGCGTGGGAAATCGCCGGCGCCACATGGACGGCCGAACGCGCGCACCACACCTTCAAAGAAATCATCCACAACTTCGAAGAACCGCCGTTGGACGCAGGGATCCGCTCCGAGCTGGAAGACTTCGTGGCGCGGCGCAAATCCGAAGGCGGCGCGCCGACGGATTTCTAGTCTTTACCGCGATCACGTGCTGCGCCCGTGTGTCGGGTTAGCCGTTGATACAGTCCCAAAAGGCCTCGGTTACGCCGATAACCGTCTGAAAATAGTGAGTATCACCCAGCTCGAACGCACCGCCGATCGGGTCGGCGAGGGCCGTGCGCACGTCTGTTCCGTCGCGCACCAGATCGACCCATTCCTGTCGTGACTGCGGATCGCTCAGCACGCAAACAACGCCCGCGTCCCTGATAAGGGCCTGCAATTCTGCGATATGTGCGGGCGACGGGGCCGTGGAGTCCGACAGCGAAATCGCGCCGCTTGCCGCATGTCCTGCCCGCGATTCCAGATATTGATAGGCATCATGTGGCACCAGATACGGCGCTTTTTCCAAGGTGCTGAAATACGCCACCACCTGTGAATCGAGCGCGCCAAGACGTGTTTGTGCCTGCGCCGCGCGCGCTGTGTAAAGGTCGGCGTTATCAGGGTCGGCGCTGATCAACGTATCGCGAATATGGGTCACCCAAACCATCGCCACCTGCGGGTCAAGCCAGGCATGCGGATCAATTGTGCCGTGTTCTTCGTCATCATGGGCGCCGTGTTCATGTTCGTCGTGATCATGGCCTGCATGATCGTGATCATCGTGCACGTCGAACGCAGGGTCTTCGCGCAGGGGCAAGACCGTCCAGCCGCCGGTTTCCAACAGCTCCAGCGTCGTGACGTCGGGCGCGAGGGTTTCAAGGCTTTCATGGAGCCAGGGTGTCAACGCCTCGCCTGCCCAGATCACGACATCAGCGTCCTGCAGGGCCTGCGCCTGATCGAATGTAAACTGGAAACCGTGCGGTGATGCGCCGGCCGATACCAACACTTCGATCTCTGTGTCCGGCCCTGCAACCAATGTCACCAAGCTATGAACAGGGGCAATATCCGTCACGATGCTTATGGGGTCTGCTTGCGCAAAGAGCGGGGACAGGGACGTCAGGAGGAGGAGGATCAGGCGCATATTCATCTCGTAATCATCTCTTGTGAAGTTGGGTCGGTGTTGATATGAAAGATATGTTATCACATTACAAGGCCCAAAAATGGCACAGGCAACACCGCCCAGATCATCATCAGGATCACCGTCAGGATTTGAGGATCATGACCACACCCGTTGTATACGGCGCGGGCTGGATGCAGCGGAGGCCGCCTGCATTGCGAATGGGTTGCGGTTGACGCCTGTGCGCCGCCGCACGCTGGAAATTTTGCTGGAAGCGCACGCCGCGATGGGGGCCTACGAGGTTCTGGCACGCCTTGACGCGGACGGGTTCGGGTCCAAGCCGCCGGTTGCCTATCGGGCTTTGACGTTCTTGGTGGACGCGGGGCTGGCGCACCGGATTGAGCGGTTGAATGCCTTTGTTGCCTGCGCAAAACCGGGCGCGGAGCACGACCCCGCGTTCATGATTTGTAGCAAGTGCGGCACGGTCGCCGAGGGCGCGGCGGAGGATGCGATGGCGCGCCCTGCCGCCGCTGCGGGTTTTGTTATCGAGCGCACGGTGGTTGAGGCAACAGGCGTGTGCCCCGCGTGTCAGGCAAGCTGATGGTTTTGATCGAGGCGAAAGATATCGAGGTGCGCCACGGCGCAACGCGCGCGGTGTTTGGTGTTTCGCTGACGCTGACAGCGGGCGAGATTGTTACGATTGTCGGACCCAACGGGTCCGGTAAGTCGACGCTGCTGCGTGCGTTGATTGGCGCGGTGCCACTGGACAAGGGGACGATCACGCGCGCGCCCGGTCTTCGGATCGGCTATGTGCCGCAAAAGCTGCATATCGACCCGACGATGCCGTTGACGGTGCGCCGTTTCTTGAGCCTGCCAGTGCGGGTCAGCACTGCCGCCGCGCGGGCGGCATTGGCGCGCACCGGGGTCGAGGCGTTGGAACACCGCCCGCTGGCCGCCCTATCGGGCGGTCAGCTGCAACGGGTCTTGCTGGCACGGGCGTTGCTGAATGATCCGCAGATTCTGGTGTTGGACGAGCCGACCCAAGGGTTCGACCAACCCGGATCGGCGGCGTTTTACAAGCTGATCGAATCCCTGCGCGATGACCTTGGCTGCGCGGTCTTGATGGTGAGCCATGAATTGCATGTGGTGATGTCAGCCACAGACCGTGTGATTTGCCTGAACGGGCACATCTGCTGCGAAGGCACGCCCGACGTTGTCACCGCCGCACCTGCCTACCGCGAATTGTTTGGCACCGGCACGGGCGGGGCCCTGGCGCTGTATCGCCACGATCATGATCATGAGCACGATCATGAACATGGCGAGGCGTGCGGGCATGACCACACCCATGACCACGGGGCCGCGACATGACTGCATTGCTGGATGATTTCATGGTGCGCGCACTGTTGGCGGCTTTGGGCACGGCGTTGGCCTGCGGGACTTTGGGCTGTTTCGTTGTGTGGCGCAGGATGGCCTATTTCGGCGATGCGACGGCCCATGCCGCGATCCTCGGGGTGGCATTGGCATTGCTGTTTTCCGTGTCGATCCCGCTCGGAATTCTGCTTGTGTGCCTTGCGATGGGCTTGCTGGTCGGAACGGTGGCGGGGCGTGATATTTCGCCCGATTCCCTGCTCGGGGTGTTGTCGCACAGTGCTTTGGCGTTGGGTCTGGTTGCGGTGTCCCTGATGCCGGACGCGCGGGTTGATCTTGAGGCTTATCTGTTTGGCGACATTCTGGTGGTCAGCCGTGTGGACCTGCTGGTGATCTGGGGCGGTGCGCTGGTTGTCTGCGGCGTGCTGGCTTGGCGCTGGCAGGCGATGATCGCCGAGATCCTCTCCACCGATCTTGCCTATGCGGCGGGGCTGAACCCCAAACGCGACCGGATATTGCTGACGTTGCTGGTGGCGACAGTTGTGGCCGTGTCGATCAAGGTGGTCGGCGCGCTGTTGATCACTGCAATGTTGATTATTCCGGCCGCCGCCGCGCGGCTGGTTTCGCGTGGCCCCGAAAGCATGGCGGCAATCGCTACCCTGACAGGCGCGGTGGCCGCTGTGGGCGGGCTTTACGGTGCACGCGCGCTGGGCACGCCGGCGGGCCCATCCATTATCTGTTGTGCGGCGGCTGCGTTTGTCTTGTTCTTCGGGGTTTCCAAAGTGCGGGGCCAATAGGCAGGCCGTTGCGCCAAATCTGCAAGGCGCGCCGGATCGGGATGCGCGCGCGCCCCCTGAATTGTCATGTCGATGCAGCACCTTTAGTGTCTACGAACCCAACAAAGGATTTGCCATGTCACGCCTTCGCACCCTTGCCGTTTGCACCACGATTATCATCGGGGCCAGCACGGCGCAGGCCGATTGCACGCTGCCGGGCGGGGCTGATGCCTTTGCCAACGACATTGCCCAGTCCTTGAATGCGCAGCGCGCCCGCAACGGACTGGCCGCTTTGAGCCATAACGCGACGTTGTCGCAAGCCGCAGCAACTCATGCCTGCGACATGCAGGTGAACGGTTTCTTTTCCCATTCCGGATCAGACGGATCCACGGCGGCCGGGCGGATAGAACGCGCAGGGTTTCGCCCCTGCCGCGCGGCTGAAAACATCGCATACGGGTATCCCACAGGGGGCAATCTTGTGGCGGGGTGGATGAATTCGCCCGGGCACCGGCGCAATATGTTGCTGTCTGACGTGCGCGAATTCGGCATCGGATTGGCTGACGGACCCGGTGGCCCCTATGCGGTTCTGGTGCTCGCGCGCAGCTGCTAGGTCAGCCGTCCGTATCCATCCAGATTGTCACAGGCCCGTCATTGACCAGTGACACAGCCATATCCGCGCCGAACTGTCCGGTCTGTGTGGCAATGCCCGTGTCGCTCAGTGCTTGTGCGAAGGCTTTGTATAACCGGTCCCCGTCATCAGGCGCAGCGGCCGCAGAAAACCCTGGCCTGTTGCCGCGGGATGTGTCGGCGGCTAGCGTGAACTGGCTGACCACAAGGGCGCTGCCACCCGTATCGACAATCGAGCGGTTCATCCGCCCTTCGTCATCTTTGAAGATCCGCAGTTTGGCGATCTTGGCTGCGAGTTTTGCTGGCACATCATTCGTATCACCCTGCATGGCGCAGACCAGAATAAGCAGCCCCGCACCACATTCCCCGATCAGCGCACTGACCACATGGACCTGCGCGGATGTGACCCGCTGGATCAGGGCCCTCATACTTCAGATGCCATTTCGCTGGACCAAGGCGGGTTGGCGCCCGCGCGCGACACGGTGATGGCGGCGGTTTGCACGCCAAGGGTCAACGCGGCGCGGATCGCTTCCTCGCTCAGGGTGGCGATTGCGCCTTTGGTTAGCAGGCCCGCGCGGTCCAACCCCGCCAGCAAACCTGCGTTAAACGTGTCCCCCGCGCCGACCGTGTCCACAACCTGCGCTTTGGGTGCAGGCACGGCGACCGTGTGCCGCGCCGTGTAACCTGTGACCCCCTTGGCGCCTTCCGTAATACACACCAGCTTGGCGCCTTTGGCGAGCAACCCATGGGCGAGCGTCGCGAGGTCGCCGCGCCCTTCGAGCCAATGCAGGTCCTCGTCGCTGAGTTTGATGATATCAGCCGCTGCCATCATCGCGCCGATCCGCGCGCGATACGCTGCTTCGTCTTTGATGAAGGAGGGGCGAATGTTGGGGTCTATCATGGTGACGCGCGTTGCCGCCTCGCGCAGCATCAAGACCTCGTAAGTCGCGCCGCATCCGTCCCCGACCAATGAAATACCGCCAAAAAACAGCGCATTTGCGTCTGTCGGAGGTGTGTCGCGCATCGTGCGCATGGCCGATCCGTTGTCGTAAAATGCATAGGTCGCCTGACCATCCACCAGTTTTACGAACGCCACGGTGCACGGCGCGTCAAGGCAGGGCGAGGGGGTATGATCTACCTGACTGGCGCTCAGCGCATCGCGCAGAATATCGCCAAGAAAATCCGAAGACATACCGCAGAGGAACTGCGTTTTCACACCCAACCGCCCGAGGCCGATGGCCGTGTTGAACACCGCGCCGCCGGGGTAGGGCGCAAAGGCCGCTTCGCCGGCTGTGCTTTCGCGCGGCAACATATCAATCAGGGCTTCACCACAGGCCAGAATCATCGCGATGTCCTTTCGTTTCGCGCGGGTCTATCACTGGCTGTTAGCGATAACAAACCCGACGCAACCGGCCACGATAAGACCAAGGATCACGGCGATGGTTATTTTGATCGCGGAATAGGGACGTTCGCCTTGCACGCGGCCTGTGCGCCCGTTCACGACAAAGCGATACGTCTGGCCGCGGTATTTGTAGGCTGCCATCCAGACCGGCAGCAGGACATGTTTGAAGGTCAGCGCGCCGATGTGCGTGTCGACAGAGGACACCCGCTGCACATCCCCGCCGATGTCGAATTTCACATCGCGGTGGATGATGTGGTCCATCCGCACACGCGCCTCTTTGAAGGCATCTTCCAATTCGATCTGGTATCCCTCTGCGCGAAATCCGGCGAGGAATTCGGGCTGATAGGGTTCCATCGCAGTCAAATCCCAGGGTTCCAATGCGTCGGTGTATTTCTTCGGCAGGGATTTGGATCCCAACACCAACACATCGTCAAAAAAGCGCGCGACACGCCCGGCGACATTGCGCCAACGGGTTTTGCGCACGCGAACCTGCTCGCGCTTGCCGTCGCGCATGACAGTTCTGGTTTCGTAGTAATGCGTGCCGCGTGCGCCGGTATACTGGCTTTTGGTGTCGGCATCGAACGTCCAATAGGGCACGTAAATGCCTGAAATCGTGCGACCTTTTCGGGCGTAGTCCTGCAACCCGTTGGGTGCAAACCAAAGGCTTCCTAGCCAGTCGGTCATCTTGGTACGCGCTTGCGTCTCATCCAGCGCGAAGGGCAGCAGGCCCTTGGGCTTGATATGACGGTGCAGCCCCGTGTCGGTGACGACGGGTGTGGCGCAAAACGGACATTCGGTGGCGTGCAGCGTTTCGTCAAATTCGGTCTGCGCGCCGCAATTAGGGCAGGTCACGACACGGGTTTCTTCGATTTCGATGTCGGGAACGTCGCCGGACAGCGCGCTGCGTAGGTCGAGTTCCTGCAACGAGCCACCACGCCACGGCCCCTCGGTGATCTCCCGGGTGTTGCCGCAATGGTCGCAGATCAGATGGTTATGCCCCGGATCAAACCGCAAATCCGCCCCGCATTGATCGCAGGGAAAGCGGTGTCCGTCAGCGGGTTTGGGGGCGTCTTCTAGGTATGTATCTGACATCAAATCACCTGCGTAGAACCGTCCCGCCGGTTGGAAGGCCGGTTCCACGTCTTGAATGTAGGCTTGAATGGCGTTCAATTGACGACATTACGCGCCCGGTGGTGGGGGCGGCAGGATGGTGAACAGCTGTGCCAGCTCGTCAACCTCGTCGGCGGTTTTCCAGCCGTCTTGTCCTTGGGTCCACACATGGGTGCCACGCGTCAACGCGCCGTCGGCGGCCATGCGGCCCATCGACGCCTTGGAAAACGGGCCCTTGGTTTTGCCGCCTTCAGCGATGTGCCAGACATGTTCGACGGGAGGCGGGGGTGGCGCCACGGGGGCTGCGTGCGCGCTAAAGGAATTGGCCATTTGCCCGGCCATCGCCATGCCCATGCCCGCGCCGAGGCCCGCGCCCATAGCCCCCGAGGCTTCCCCGCCTTTGCGCAGGGCTTCTGCAGCGGCGTATTTCATGTGCGCGTCCAGATCACCTGTCAGACCGCGCGATGTGCGGCTATCAAGTGCCGCTTCAACAGCGGGCGGCAAGCTGATGTTTTCGATATATAACTCTGGAATGCTGATGCCGTATCCAGCCACCGTATCTGCAATCGCCCCGGCGATGAGTTTGCCCAGATCGGCAGTGTTGGCGGCCATGTCCAGCACCGGAATTCCGGACGCCGCGATCACGCGGCTGAATTCCTGAACGATGATATTGCGGATCTGGAAACTGATCTCGTCCATGGTGAATTCACCGTCGGTGCCAACGATTTCGCGCAGGAACCTGGCGGGATCGGTGACGCGCACGGAATAGGTGCCAAAGGCACGAATACGGGTCGGCCCGAATTCGGGGTCGCGCAACATGATCGGGTTTTTGGTGCCCCATTTCAGATCGTTGAACCGCGTCGTGTTGACGTAATAGATTTCCGATTTGAACGGCGATTTGAACCCGTGATCCCAGTGCTGCAACGTGGTCATGATCGGCATGTTGTTCGTCTCGAGCATATAGAGGCCCGGGGTGAACACATCCGCCAACTGGCCCTCATGAACGAACACCGCCGCCTGACCTTCACGCACCGTCAGCTTGGCCCCGTATTTGATCTCGTGCGCCTCGCGTTCGAACCGCCACACCATCGTGTCGCGGGTGTTGTCGGTCCAGTGGATGACGTCGATAAATTCGCCGGTCAGAAAATCGAGAATGCCCATATTTGGCTCCTACCTTAAGTTATGCGTCGTTGGTCACACCGGACCATTGTTCATCAATTCTGTGGCGATGACCCGCGCGATCGGGGCGGCCTCTGCCGCGCTCATGCCGGTTTCAAGGCGATCATCATAGAGCATTTTCAGCAGCAGTTCATCATGGCTGGTGAGCAGGCCGAATTCTTCGTCGTCATTGAAAATGCTGGGCCGTGCGCGCGGGCTGTCGTTTGCTAGGCCCAATCCCTGGGCCAGTTCCTCGTGCACGCAGGCAAGGCGCATCAGGTCGGGATGTTCGCCGCGGATCATCGCCACGGCCTGACTGTATTGCGGGCTGTCGTCCTGACTGAATGCAAGCACCAGACACAGCGTATCGCGCGGCACATCCATGAAGGCGCGCACGCTTGTGTCGTCAATCCCGGGTACGATCTGGCGCAGACGGGAGGCAAAGCCCAAACGGTCGTCTTCGTTCAGGATCAGGACGTGGAAATTCGGGTCCGTGTCGCTGACTGTCATCGGGTGCCCGGACACGCGGCCAAGGCGGGAGACGAAACTGCGAATGTTCTGGCTGTCTTGTGTGCGCTGGTCATCCGGCACGGTCGCGCCGAATTCCACGCTAAAGCGCACGGGTTTTTCCCACCGCCGCAAGCGGCTTATGGTCGGCTGGGCGCGCAGGCCCGTTTCGGTCGCTACATATTCGTCAAACAACGCGATACGCACGAAATTGCGTGCCAGAATCGTGTCGGTGAAAGTGGTATCAGGCCCGCCGCCATCCATGCGCAACAGGCCACGCGCCATTAGGTCGTTCTGGACGCGCTGGTAATGCACGGACAGGGCGCGGCTGGCCTCGGACCGCGGCTTGGGCGCATCGACGTCGGGCAGCGGCGGGGGCAGCAACCCGGTCGGGCGGGTTGGCGGGGTCGGGGACACAGGCCCCGCCAGATCGCAGGCGGCAAGGGTCAGCAGGGCCGTAAAACCCAATACTTTCCCGAGTGTGCCGCCTGCTGACTTGATCAAGAGTTACGCCTCGCTCGCGGCGGACCCGATGTTGTGACCCGATGCAGTGCCGCGTGCGGTGGCGGCTGACAAAGTTGCCTTCAGCTCGGCTTCCATCGTTTGTAGCTCTTTCTCGGCTTCGGCGCGCTTGCGCTTGCCCTCATCGGCGATTTGCAGCGACTCCTCGATGGTGCCGATCAGGTCTGCGTTGGCCTTCTTGATCGCCTCGATGTCAAAGACACCACGTTCCATTTCCGTGCGGATCATCTTGTTGGCAGAACGCAGGTTTTCAGCGTTGGCCGTCAACAGCTCGTTCGTGAGGTCGTTGGCTTCGCGCACGGCCACGGCGGCCTCGGCGGAACGTTGGATCGTCACGGCCTGTGCCAGCTGCGTTTCCCACAGAGGCACGGTGTTGATCAGCGTCGAGTTGATCTTGGTGACCAGCGATTTGTCGTTTTCCTGGACCAGACGAATGGACGGCAGCGATTGCATCGTTACCTGACGGGTCAGTTTCAGGTCATGGACACGGCGTTCCAGATCATCACGGGCCGCGCGCATGTCGCGCAATTCCTGCGCCATCATGATGCCCTTCTCCTCGGACGCCTTTTTGACCGCGGCCTCTTTCTTGGGGATGGTCTTTGTGTCCAGATCGGTCAGCTTGGCTTCGCCGGCGGCGATATAGAGCCCCAGTTCGTCATAAAAGTTGAGTGTTTTTTCATACAGAACATCAAGGCTTTCGATGTCCTTGAGCAACACATGCTCGTGCTTCAGCAGATCATCAGTCACCTTGTCGATCTGGCCCTGAACGGTTTCAAACCGCGCTGCAAATTTCGCGGCAGGTGCTGCGCGCCCAAGCAGGCGTTCCCACCAGCTGCGTTTGCGGCGCACGTCAAGTTCGGACACGTTGAAGCCGCGAATAGTCGCCACGATCTCGCGCAGGGAGTCCCCGGCGGGGCCCACGTCCTTGTTGCGCACGCCTTGCAGCATGGATTGGCTGATGACCTGCAATTCGGCCTGCGCGGACGAGCCGAACGCGATGATGGAGTTCGTGTCCTCCATATCGAGTTCTTTCATCCGCTTGGTGATAGCGGCGCTTGTCGGCTTGTCGGCGGCTTCCATCGTAACGAGCTCGCTTTTTGGCTCCGCCAGAATGACGGCAGTGACTTTTTCGACCTGCGCGAGGCTTTGTTGGGCCTTTTGCATATTGTTGACTACGGTATCTGACATGTGTCTCCCCCTCTTGAGTGGCTGATTACAGCCCTTCGCGCTGCAACCGATCGCGCAGCACTTTGATTTCAATATCCATGTCGCTGCGGTCATCTAGCAACATCTTGTCGGTTCGTGTGGCGAAGTTTTGCTCAAGATCGGACAGCAAAGCTTCAAAATCCTTGCGCGCACCGTCATCGCGCTGGCGTTTGTAAAGGTCGGCAAACTTGGCCGCCGCGTCGCGCGCGCCCATCAGGTAAACGCCAAGAAACTTGCGCGCCCCCGTGAGGTCACGCGGGTCTTCTTCGATGGTGCGGATCATGCGCCGCGCCATGGCCTGAAACTGCGCCGTGCGGGTTTCAAGGTGGCGGTCCCCGATGCTGTCGACGTGCGCTTTCATGGACGCAAGATACGCCTCTGCCTCATCCACAACCTTTGCGACACGGTCTTGTTGGAAGGTGTCGATCCCTTCCAAGCGTTTGTCGCGCATCGGGTCAATTCCAAACGTGATTATGTGAAGGATCGCTGCAACAATACCATAAAGAAAGGCCGCCAACACGCTGGGATCGTTTGATAAAGACGCAAGTGCGATGCCTGCGCCGGTTACTACCGACCCGATCAGTTTGCGCGGCAGTGCCGGCTTGCGGGCCACTTTGCGCTGATCAAAAGCGGCCGCCGCGCGCATCCCGTCGCGGGTCAACCACGCGGCCAGCGTCAGCAAGGCCGCGCCGAGCAGCCCCATCGCCAGCCCGACAGCGCCTTCATTCAGGGACAGCACGGCCAGAACCACACCGGGTACGAACAAGATGTTTGCTTTCGCGCCCGCCGCATCGACCTTACGTTGATCGACAACCGCTTCGCGGACGCCGTTTGTTGTCCCGTCGGGGCTGAATTTTCCACCGAATTTCCTGGCCACGCTAAAGCCCTCCCAGCCAGCCGGTGACAACACCGAACATCAGCACGATCAGCAGGATATATGAAACGGTCTTAACAGTATCGGGCAATTGCGCCTCCTGCGTGGAATGAACGGCGGCCTGCATTGCGCGCCCGACCCAGATTGCGCCGACGATTATGGCGGCCAAAATGATGAAAAGAAGGATCAGTCGCGGCATTCAGGCGGGTCCAAATAGTGTTAACTCGCCCCCAAGATAAGGGGTCAGCGCCAATATTGCGAGGCGACGTGCGCACCAGAGCGGGTAAAACTGGCTGCAAACATAACATAAATCGACCCCGAATAGCCCAGCAGAAACTGTCGCATTAACCATGCACACCCCCTGACAGGGGGGCAAGGTTCATCTGCGCGGGGGTTTCCCCTTGGCGGAGGCGGCGGTGCCGCGTTTGGGCGGTGGGCGTTTGCCTTTGCGCACAACCGTCGGCTTTGGCACATCACGCAGGCCCATCTGGTCGCGCACAATGCGCTGTTTGACTTCCTCAACCGCGCCGGGCTTCAACGCGCCGAGTTGGAACGGTCCGTAGCTAACACGCAAAAGGCGGTTCACGACCACGCCCATCGCTTCCATCAGACGGCGGATTTCACGGTTCTTGCCCTCGCGCAGACCCATGGTCAGCCAGGCATTGGCACCTTGCTGGCGGTCAAATTTGACTTCGACGGGAGCGTAATGCACGCCGTCCACCTCGATGCCCTTGCGCAATTCATCCAGCTTGGCTTCCGATAGCGACCCTTTGATGCGCACGCGGTAGCGGCGCAGCCAGCCTGTTGCGGGCAATTCCATACGGCGTTTCAACTCGCCATCATTGGTCAGCAGCAACAAGCCTTCGGAATTAATATCAAGCCGCCCCACAGACATCACACGCGGCATGTCATCGGGCAGGGCGTCAAACACCGTATCACGGCCCTTTTCATCGCGCTCCGTGGTCACAAGGCCGAGGGGTTTGTGATAAAGCCAGATACGCGGCGGTTCAGCAGCCGCCAGCGGTTTGCCATCCACCACGATGCGGTCTTTGGCCAGCACGTTGAGCGCGGGCGTCAGAATGGTCTTGCCGTTCACGGTGACGCGGCCCGCCTCGATAATCTTTTCGGCCTCACGGCGGCTGGCCACACCTGCGCGGGCCAGAACCTTGGCAATCCGGTCCCCCGGCGTCGTCGCGGGCTGCGCATCGGCGGTGTTTTTCTTGTTGTCGCTCATACCGCCCGCCTAAGGCGTTGCGCCCTGTCACGCAAGGGGGGTGCGGGGGCCGACGGACGCAGCGCACCCAAAGAAAGGGCGGTTGAATCACCCCTCCACGCCCCGCACGTTCATCGCTGCGCCAAAACCCCGGCGTCTTTGGCTCAAAAATACTGATCCTGACCCTTGCCAATCCCACCGCGCTTCGCCCATCACAGTGCCATGAGCTTTCGCACCCATATGGACGCCGCCCTGAGCGAGGCCGAAGCCGCCGGTGCGCGCGGGGAGGTGCCTGTGGGCGCGGTGGTTGTCGCACCCGACGGGTCCGTGGTCGCCGCAGCGGGCAACCGCACGCGCGAACTGAATGACCCGACGGCCCACGCCGAAATCCTCGCGATCCGCGCCGCCTGCGCCGCGTTGGGGCAGGAACGGCTGGTGGGGCACGACCTCTACGTTACGTTGGAGCCTTGCCCGATGTGCGCCGCCGCGATCAGCAACGCGCGGATTGCGCGGCTGTATTACGGGGCGAGCGATCCGAAATCGGGCGGTGTCGCGCAGGGGCCGCGCGTGTTCAGCCATGCCCAATGCCACCATGTGCCGCAGGTTTATGATGGGATATCGGCGCAGGCGTCCGAAGCCTTGCTGAAGTCCTTCTTTGCGCCAAAACGCGATGTATGACACGGCAATGGTTGAAGCCGCACGCGTCGGGCGCTAAAGCAAAGCCAGATTTCAAACGGAGACTCCCATGTCCATCGACACGCAAACCGCCCGCAAGGTGGCGAAACTTGCCCGCATCAAGGTCGAAGACGCCGACTTGCCGGAACTTGCCAGTGAATTCAGTGCGATTTTAGGCTTTATCGAACAGCTGAATGAGGTCGATGTGGACGGGATCGAACCGATGACATCCGTAACCCCCCAGCGCCTGAAACGGCGCGACGATGTGGTGACGGACGGCGGCCAGCAAGAGGCTGTGCTGAAAAATGCCCCCGATGCCCGTGAAGGGTTCTTTGCTGTGCCAAAGGTGGTTGAATAATGTCCGATCTGAGCAAAATGACAATCGCAGCCGCGCGGGACGCCCTGAAAAAGGGCGACCTGACGTCTGTGGAATTGACCGAGGCATGCTTGAGCGAAATCGACAAGGCCGATGCGCTGGGCGCGTTCGTGCACAAAACACCCGAGATCGCGCTTGCGCAGGCCAAGGCCGCCGATGCGCGCAGCGACGGCGGGGACCTCAACGGGATTCCGTTGGGGATCAAGGATTTGTTTTGCACCAAAGGTGTGCTGTCACAGGCCGCGTCCGGTATCCTTGACGGGTTCAAGCCGGAATATGAATCCACCGTAACCAGTCAGCTGTTTGCCGACGGTGCTGTCATGCTTGGCAAGTTGAACATGGACGAATTCGCCATGGGCAGCTCGAACGAAACATCTGTTTATGGCAACGCGGTGAACCCGTGGAAACGTGGTAACGACGCGGCGGAATTGACCCCGGGCGGCTCGTCGGGTGGGTCCGCTTCTGCGGTGGCCGCTGATTTGTGCCTCGGGGCCACGGGCACCGACACGGGCGGGTCGATCCGCCAGCCGGCCGCGTTTGTCGGCATTACCGGCATCAAGCCGACCTACGGGCGCGTGTCGCGCTGGGGAATTGTGGCGTTCGCCTCCTCGCTCGACCAGGCGGGCCCGATGACCAAGGACGTGCGCGACGCCGCTATCATGCTGCGCGCCATGTCCGGTCATGACCCCAAAGACAGCACCAGCGCCGACCTTGCGGTGCCGGATTTCGAGGCCGCATTGGCGGGTGATATTCGCGGGAAAGTCATTGGTATTCCAAAGGAATATCATATGGAAGGCATGCCTGCGGAGATCGAAAAGCTCTGGGCGGATGGCACCGCGATGCTGAAAGACGCAGGCGCGACGATCAAGGACATTTCCCTGCCGCATACCAAATACGCGCTGCCCGCCTATTATGTGATCGCCCCCGCAGAGGCGTCGTCCAACCTTGCGCGGTATGACGGCGTGCGCTTTGGCCACCGCGCCAAGCTGGACGCAGGCGATGGCATTACGGAAATGTATGAAAAGACCCGAGCCGAAGGGTTTGGTAACGAAGTGAAACGCCGCGTGATGATCGGCACCTACGTGCTGAGCGCGGGTTTTTATGACGCCTATTACAACCGGGCGCGCAAGGTGCGTGCTTTGATCAAGCGCGATTTCGAAGATGTCTTTGCCGGGGGTGTCGATGCCATTCTGACGCCCGCGACCCCCTCATCCGCCTTCGGGCTTGGGGAAATGGTCGATGCGGATCCGGTGCAGATGTATCTCAACGATGTGTTTACTGTGACGACCAACCTTGCCGGATTGCCGGGCATCGCGGTGCCTGCGGGTCTGGACAAGGATGGTCTGCCGTTGGGTCTGCAATTGATCGGGCGCCCGTGGGAAGAAGGCGATTTGCTGAATACTGCTTATGCTTTGGAGCAATCTGCGCAATTTGTGGCAAAACCGGCACGTTGGTGGTAAACCTCTTGAAATGACGACCAAATTAGACAGTTAGGCAGAGTAAGCCCGTGAAAAATATCGCAATTATCGGTGTGAGCCTTTTGGCGCTTGCCGCCTGTGATCCGCAAGTCCCTGACAGCGGCCAAGGCGTCGGGTTCAGTGACTATTCCCAATACGAGCTTGAGCGCGCACGCCGCGAAGCCCAATTGCAGGGTGCCCCGGCGCCAACGTTGTCCCAAAACGGGGCCATTGTGCCACCTGCGCCCGCAACGACGACCGGAGTAAGTTCCGGTGAGCTGGCTGCGGCGGGCATTGCCACGGGGCAATCACCAACTGGCACGCCGCCTGCAACGCCGGACGTCGCACCCGCAGCACTTGGCCAGAACCCCGACATCTCTGACGAACAGAACTTTGACGCCGTTGCAGGCCGCGAAAGCATCGAAAGCGATGCAGAGCGCCGCGCGCGTCAGGCGGCCGCCTATCAGCTAATCGAAGCCACCGCGTTACCAGACCGGAACGGCAATACGGCCCCCAATATCGTGCAATACGCGCTGCAAGCCCCCAATAACCGCGGTGAGCAGGTGTTTACCCGCAGCGGGCTGTCCGGCGAGAGCCGCTTCCAGCGCAATTGTGTGAAATACCGCAGCCCCGACGAAGCACAGCGTGATTTTCTTGCACGCGGTGGTCCGCAGCGTGACCGGCTGGGCATTGATCCGGATGGCGACGGGTTTGCCTGCGGCTGGGACCCACAAGCGTTCCGCTCTGTCGCCGCCGGAAACTAGGGACATACCGCTGACCCTGTCGCCCAATTCCGGTCCGCGTCGCGACGGCGCGGTGCCTGACATCATCGTTTTGCACTACACTGCAATGGGCGATTGGTGCAAAGCGCGCGAGTGGTTGTGCACGCCCGCGGCCGAGGTTTCGGCCCACTACATTATCTCCGAGGCAGGTGAGGTTGTCCCGCTGGTCCCCGAGGATCAGCGTGCGTGGCATGCGGGCGCGGGGTCGTGGGGCGACATCACGGACGTCAATTCGCGCTCCATCGGGATCGAGCTGTCCAACATCGGCACAGCCCCCTTCGCGGCCACGTTGATGGACGCGCTTGAGGGGCTTTTGCCTGATATAATGACGCGCTGGGCGATCCCGCCAGAACGGGTCATCGCCCATTCCGACCTTGCGCCGGGGCGCAAGATTGATCCCGGTGCGCGGTTTGACTGGGCGCGTCTGGTGCGCGGCGGGATGGCGGTCGCGGCGGCCCCCGCTGCGGCGCTGGATGCGGATGAGGCCGCCTTTATCGCGGATATGATTGCGATTGGATATAACGGGGACGTCGGTACGGATGTGTTGTGCACGGCTTTGCGTTTGCGCCACCGTCAAGGACATGACGGGCCATTGGACGGCTGGGATTGCGCCATTGCACGTGATCTCGCGCGTCGGTTTCCTGTTGATAAGCGGCGCACCACATCTTAGGTCGGTGATACGCGGAGGGTTGGATGGCCGAGTCCGGGGGCAACCCCGAACTAGGAAAGTCCGGACTCCATCAAGGCACGGTGCCGGGTAACGCCCGGGCAGGGCAACCTGACGGATAGCGCCACAGAGAACAGACCGCCTGACCTGTCAGGTAAGGGTGAAACGGTGGGGTAAGAGCCCACCGCGGCAATGGTAACATCGCTGGCATGGCAAGCCCCACCGGGAGCAATGCCAAATAGGGGCCGCGTGTGGGGTAACTCACAGGATCGTCTTGATCCGAGCAGGTCCGGGTTGGCAGCTAGAGGGCATATGGCAACATATGCTTGAGATGAATGGTCATCGAACTGGGGCAACCCAGGGAACAAAATCCGGCTTATAGATCCTCCGCGTATTTCTGGCCGAAGGGCCAGAAATACGGGTGGGCAGAGCATGTTTGCTTGCAAACGTGCAGCCCACTCGGGACTTAAGGCGCACTGTAACCATCGCTTGCGGCTTCTCGTTCCCTCCCCCAAACTCCCCCACAAAGGAGCCCGCCAGATGACCTATACCCCCGCCGCCGACCGCTATTCCCGCATGTCCTACCGCCGGTGCGGACACTCCGGCCTGAAATTGC
>CBFHGD010000021.1:0-22713 GCA_965655275.1 Octadecabacter sp.
GTCATCACGTCCTCGCCCGGATCAATGCCGCCTTGGGGCATTTGCCACGCCTCCTGAAAGCGATCGGTGCGTTGGCCGACAAACACATCACCGCCGCTGTTGACCAACATCACGCCAACGCACGGGCGGTAGGGCAGTGTGGCGATTTCTTCAGGCGTCATGACCCTATCCTTCAACCTCAAACGCCGCCGGATTTAACCCCGGCGGCGCTGCATCCCAAAACAAATTCTTACTGATCGGCGCTCGGCCCCAAGGCCGACAACCCCTTGAGGATATCAATAGCATAGGCCAGTTGATAATCCTCCTCGCGCAAGGCCGCCGCATCCTCGGCGCGCAAACGGTCCGCCTGGATCTGCTCGATCTCGTCCTCGGTCAGGCTGTCATTGTCCAATGCACCGCGCAGGTCTGCTTCCGAGCGCAGGAAGCCGGCGTCTTCTTCCTCCTGCTCCTCAACGCTTGGATCACGACGAGGCTGCTCGACAATAATGTCAGGCGAAATTCCGAGGCTCTGGATCGACCGACCTGAAGGTGTGTAATAGCGCGCGGTCGTCAGGCGCATGGCACTGTCGCCGCGCAACGGCATGACTGTTTGAACGGATCCCTTACCGAACGAATTGGTGCCAATTACAATCGCGCGGCGGTGATCTTGCAGCGCGCCCGCAACAATCTCTGACGCGGACGCCGACCCACCGTTGATCAACACGACCATCGGAAGACCCTCGGCCAGATCACCCTCACGGGCGTTCCAGCGTTGTCCGTCAGACGGCAGGCGGCCACGGGTCGACACAATTTCGCCGGCGTTCAAAAATGCGTCCGATACGGCGACAGCCTGGTTTAACAGACCACCCGGGTTGTTGCGCAAATCAATGACGAAGCCATTCACGTTTTCCATGCCACCGGCCTCGCTGACCTGTTCGGTCAGCTGTTCTTCTAGGCTCGGGTAGGTCTGGTCGCTGAACGTCACAACGCGCAACACAACCGTTTCGCCTTCAACACGGCTGCGCACGGCCGTCAGTTTAATGGTGTCGCGGATGATAGACACATCAAACGGCTCGCTCGCGCCCTCGCGCACAACGGTGATGATAATTTCGGACCCGACAGGCCCGCGCATGATTTCAACAGCTTCATCCAATGTCAGGCCCAAGAGGTTTTCACCGTCGACGCTGGTAATGAAATCACCGGCCTCGATGCCTGCTTCCGCTGCGGGCGTGCCGTCGATGGGCGACACGACCTTCACAAACCCGTCGTCCTGCGTCACTTCGATGCCCAGGCCGCCAAATTCGCCCCGCGTCGCTTCGCGCATTTCGGCGGCGTCATCCGGCGACAGATAGCTTGAATGTGGGTCAAGCGACGTCAGCATGCCGTCGATGGCGGCCTCGATCAACTCGGCCTCGTTGACGTCCTCAACGTATTGCACACGAATACGCTCGAAAATGTCCCCAAACAGATCAAGTTGCTCGTAGACACTCGCGTTGTTCGTCGCCTCTTGTGCGATCAGCGGTCCGGCGATCTGTGTCGTCGCCACTGCGCCCAAAAGGATGCCGCCCGTAGCGGCCATAGCGAACTTTTTCATCTGAATATTTCCCATCATCATTGCACTGCAAACCACGTTGCAGGGTCTATCGCACTTTGCCTGTCTCTGACCTCAAGATAAAGCGTTTCGGTCCGCTGTCCGGCGGAACCTTGCGCGGTTTCGGTCAAAATATCTTGAGCACCGGGTGATGTGCCCCCCATTAGGCCGATCGGCCTGCCATCCGGAATGATCTGTCCAACCTCGCCAAACACCTCCGCCAGCCCCGCAATCACCCAAAGAATGTCCGCAGCCGGTTCCAAAACAATAACATTGCCGTAATCCAGCAATGGCCCGGCATACCGCACCGTTGCTGACACCGGCGTAGTGACCAAAGCGCGCGGACGTGTCGCGATCAAGACGCCCGGGCGCTCGATTCCGGCGGCGTCCGCTTCATTATACGCGCGAATGACCTGCCCTGCGACGGGCAGCGCAATAGCGCCCTTGATGGTGCTGGCATCCGGCCCGACGCCCCCCGCATCGGTCTGGGTCAATCCGGTGGCAAAAGCCTCCAATGTTTCCGAACTCGCCAGAAGAAGCGCGGTTTGTACTGCGTCTTCGCTGAACCGCCTTGGCAGATCAGTGCGATCCGATATGGCGGCGCTTAACGCCGTTCGCGCATCTTGCGCACCAGACAGCCCGTCCTCAAGAATATTAAGCGCATCACTTTGCAAGCTCCGGAGGGTCGCAACCTCTTCAAGCTGCACGCGCAACGCACCGACTTCGTCTTGCAAGGCAGGGGTGACGTCCGCCAGCATCATGCCGGATCGTGCGGTGCCTGTCGGCCCCGACGGATGCAGCAATAACAGCGGCGCAGGTGCACGCCCCATGGTTTGCAAAACGCCCAATAGACGCGCCACCTCGTCCGAACGTGCATCAAGGTCCGTTTCCAGGGTGCGTTGGCGGATCGCCGCGCGACGCAACCCGTCACGCAAGGCCGACAACCCGTCTTCGTAGGCCTGCACGGTTGTTGTCAGCGCGGCCACACGGTCTGATCGCCCTTGTGCCGCCTCCAGAATTCCGCGCGCATCTTGCAATCGAACTGCCGCAGCTTGTGCGGCTTCGGCCGGTGCTTCAGCAATCGCCGCGCCCGCCCAAAGTGCGCATATGACCGCAAGTAGTCTCATTGCTGTATCAGGCTCTCGCCCGTCATTTCGGGTGGCAGATCAAGCCCCATCAAATCAAGCAACGTTGGCGCCAGATCAGACAGACGCCCATCACGCAGCGTGGCCCCTGCCGGTCCACCCACCAGCACCACCGGCACCGGATTGGTCGTATGCGCCGTGTGCGGTCCGCCCGTCACAGGGTCAATCATCACTTCGCAATTGCCGTGATCCGCTGTCACAATCATCGCGCCGCCCGCCTGTTGCAACGCGTCCAGTACACGACCCAACCCCGCATCCACCGCTTCACATGCCGCCATTGCCGCCGCCAGATCGCCGGTATGCCCGACCATGTCGGGGTTGGCGTAATTGCACACAATCAAATCATACCCGTCACGGATGGCACCAACGAACGCATTTGTCACTTCGTCCGCCGACATCTCCGGCTGCAAATCATAGGTGGCGACCTTGGGCGACGGCGCCATATACCGATCCTCGCCCACCTCTGGCACCTCGACGCCACCGTTCAAAAAGAACGTAACGTGGGGGTATTTCTCTGTCTCCGCCACACGAAATTGCCGCAATCCCTTCTTGGCCACCCAGGCCCCCAGCGTGTTGGCGATCTTTTGCTTGGGGTAACAAGTCGCCATGTAATTGGAGTGATCATCGGAATAATCGACCATGCCCAGCATGTTCAGGCGCGGGCGGTCCGATACATCAAACCCGTCGAACTCGGGGGCACCAATAGCCGCCAAAATCTCGCGCGCACGGTCGGCGCGAAAGTTCAGACAAAACACACCGTCCCCGTCCGCCATACCGCTGTAATCCCCCAGCACCGTTGCGGGAACAAACTCGTCCGTCACATCGTCGCCATAAGCGGCCTCAACGACCGCAACCGCATCCGCTCCATTGGGCCCAATGCCATCCACCATCGCGCGGTAAGCCGTCTCAACCCGTTCCCACCGATTGTCGCGATCCATCGCATAATACCGCCCGCACACCGTGCCAATCCGCACGCTGCCCGGCATCCCCGCAGTTAAATCCCGCAAAAAACTGACGCCGGATTTCGGCGCCACATCGCGCCCGTCCGTGATTGCGTGCAACACAACCGGAACGCCACGATCCACCAGCGCCTTCAACGCCGCCTGAATATGCAAAATGTGCCCGTGCACGCCGCCATCGCTGACCAGCCCGATAACATGGGCCGTGCCGCCGCTGGCCTTCAGGCCGTCCGCGAACGCCACCAACGCGGCATTGTCAAAAAACGACCCTTCCTCGATCGCGAGATCAATCGCCCCGAGGTCCATCGCCACAACGCGCCCCGCCCCGATATTGGTATGCCCCACTTCGGAATTCCCCATTTGACCGCGCGGCAGGCCCACATCGGGTCCATGCGTGATCAATTGAGCGTCAGGCCCGCGCATAATGCGGTCAAAATTCGGCGTCTTGGCCAATGCGGGCGCATTGCCCTCACGCTCGGCGCGCTTGCCCCATCCATCCAAAATGCAAAGAACGACTGGCTTCGGTGCGGTCATGACTTTGTTTCCTTGTTGGTTGCCGCTTTGTAGCGAACCTAAGGAGGGGCGCAAACCTCCCCTGCTTCATCTGGCCAAATAAACTCATCTACAGGCGATGATAAGGCGTTCCCGCCAGAATGCTGGCCGCGCGGTATAACTGTTCCGACAGCATCACCCGCACCAGCATATGCGGCCAGACCATCTTGCCAAAACTCAAGGCACCATCGCATTTAGCCCGCAGGTCCGGTTCAATCCCGTCCGCGCCGCCAATGATGAACGCCAGATCACTGCGCCCGTCGTCGCGATACCGCGCCAGATCGGATGCGAAATCAGGCGACGACTTCACCTTGCCACGCTCGTCGAGCGCAATGACCACCGCGCCCGCCGGCAACGTCTTTTCCAGCAGCACAGCTTCCGCCGCCATCCCGCCACCCTTGCGGTCGTCGACCTCGCGCAGGTCAACGGGGCCAAGCCCCAAGGCCCGCCCGCTGCGGTCGAATCGTCGCAAATAATCGTCAATCAGGTCGCGTTCGGGGCCGGCCCGCAGGCGGCCCACCACGCATAGCGTTACACGCATCAGGGCGTTTTCGCACTCTCTTCACTGGCAGCGTCACCGGGGGACTGCCACATCTTTTCAAGCTGGTAGAACTCGCGCACTTCGGGGCGGAAAATGTGAACAATCACATCGCCTGTATCCAGCAAGACCCAGTCGCCCGTATCCTTGCCTTCGACCTTGGACAGAATCCCAAAATCACGCTTCAGGCGATCGGCCAGCTTTTCCGCCATCGACGTCACCTGACGGGTCGACCGACCGGACGCGATAACCATATGGTCACCCATCTCGGACTTGCCTTTCAGATCGATCTGAACGACATCTTCTGCCTTGTTGTCATCAAGGGATTTGAGAATAGCGGCCAGAGTGCTGGCGGCGGTTGGGGTCTGCACGGTCATGACCGTGTTCCCGTTCTCGGCAGGGTGGCCCGCCAGTGTAGTAAGAGACAGCGCATTGTCCTCCTTAAGGTGCGCCGACAAAACCCCGGCGTTGGGCATCCTCTAACCTAGCAACCGTTCAGTTGCTTTTCAATGAATGTCACCACTATTCGCCGCAGCGCGGCAATTCTGCCAGTTTGTCGCGTGATGCTGACAGATATCCAATCTCAAATCCATCTAATCCAATACCTTTGTTCCCAGCTCCGACCCTTCCAGAACTCTTACCTCGCGCTGGGGGAACGGGATCGAAATCCCGTTTTCCTTAAACGTATCCCACAAGGCCAGATACACATTGCCGCGGATGTTGGTCAGCCCGCCCGTCGGGTCACTGATCCAGAACCGCAGGATGTAATCCACGCTGCTGTCGCCGAACCCGACGATGTGGCACACTGGCGGGCGGAAGGCCAAAACGCGATCCACACCTTTGGCGGCTTCAATCGCCAGTTTGCGCACGTCGTGGGGGTTGTCGCCGTAGGCCGTGCCAAAATAGATATCGAGGCGCACGAAGTCGTTAGAGTGAGACCAATTCACCACCTGCCCGGTGATCAGGTCTTCGTTCGGGATCAGGTATTCGCGCCCGTCGCGCGTCACAACGCTCACGTATCGCGCCCCGAGTGAGTTGATCCAGCCGAAGGTTTCACCCAGCGAAATCACGTCACCGGGTTTGATGGATTTATCCAGCAGGATGATGATGCCGGACACAAGGTTACTAACCACCTTTTGCAGGCCGAAACCAAGGCCGATACCAATCGCACCCGACAGCACCGCAAGCCCCGTCAAATCAAACCCGATAGAGCGCAACCCGATAAAGAACGCGCCGCCGAACAGCAGCACCTGAAGGAACTTGATCAGCAACACCTGCATCGACGGGCTGATGTCATCGTTCCGCTTTATCTGCGCTGCCGTCGTGTGGGACAGGAACCGCGCCACGAAAAAGAACACCCCGAGGATGAAGGCAGCCTGTAGCACCAGCCAAACCGAAATCCGTGTCGCGCCCAGCTCCACAGCGATTGAATCCAGCAGCTGCTCGGTCTCGTCAGTGATCCCCAGAATGGTCAGCGTCACCCAGATCCACGCGCCATACCGCACGACCGACCGCAACAATGGATTGCCAATCAGCCGCGTGGCAAACGTCACCACCAGCCAGGCCGTCGCAAGGCTGGCAATCGCGGCCAGAATGTAGGACCGACTGGGCCAGGTCACCTCGCGCATGATCAGCACCACTGTCCAGATCAGAACGACAAAGATAATACCGCCCAGCCGCTTGTGAACGACCAGCAGGATACGCAACCTCCACTTCGGCCAACCCTCGCGCGTGCGCATCCATTCGTGCAGACGCGGGGCCAGCTGGCGGCGAAAAAGCAGCGACAGCAAAAGCAAACCAAGCGCAATCAGAACCTGATAAAGGTTCCATGTGCGAAACAGCGATCCGATAAACGCCTCGCCCTGCGTAAACAACGATTGCCCGACTTGCGTAATCTCATCGAGGGGGGCGGACGGGGGCGGTAATGTCGGCTCGAATGCTTCGTTCGGGACCTGACTTTGAAGGTCTTGTCGTGCGTCGTCCGTTCCGAGTGGTTCGAGGTGTCCTGCCATTGACTGACTGTTACACCCCAACGAGGCTTGATCAAGTCCGCCGACCGCGCCGCCACTTGTGCTGATCACCCTTGCGAGACTCACCTGTGCTGTATATCTGCATCTCATGACCCAAGTTTTCGACATGGATGACCGCGCGCGCCTGCCTTGGCGCTTTTTTGGCGCCACGCGCACCATACTCGCACATCTATGACGCCTGCGCGCATTTGCGCGGCCCTCAACCACACCCAAAACCAACAACACGGGAGAGGACACATGTCCCCCAAGACGCTTTATGACAAAATCTGGGATGCCCACCTCGCACATGAGGCAGAGGACGGCACCTGCTTGCTTTATATCGACCGCCATCTTGTTCACGAGGTGACGAGTCCGCAGGCTTTCGAAGGCCTGCGCATGGCAGGCCGCACCGTCCGTGCCCCCGATAAAACCATCGCCGTGCCGGACCACAATGTGCCCACCACGCTGGACCGCGCCAATGCCGAAACCATGACCGAAGACAGCCGCATTCAGGTCGACGCGCTCGACAAGAACGCCAAAGACTTCGGCATCCATTACTACCCTGTGTCCGACGTGCGCCAAGGCATCGTGCATATCGTTGGCCCCGAACAGGGCTGGACCCTTCCGGGCATGACGGTTGTGTGCGGTGACAGCCACACAGCTACCCACGGCGCATTCGGCGCACTGGCTCACGGCATCGGCACATCCGAGGTGGAACACGTTCTGGCGACGCAAACGCTGATCCAGAAGAAGTCGAAAAACATGAAGGTCGAGATCACCGGCAAGTTGAAGCCGGGCGTAACCGCCAAAGACATCACAATGTCCGTCATCGGCAAGACCGGCACAGCAGGCGGCACTGGCTACGTGATCGAGTATTGTGGTGAAGCGATCCGCGATCTGTCCATGGAAGGTCGCATGACGGTCTGCAATATGGCGATTGAGGGCGGCGCGCGCGCTGGCCTGATCGCGCCGGACGAAAAAACCTACGCCTATTGCAAAGGCCGCCCCCACGCCCCGACGGGCACGGACTGGGACAAAGCCAAAGCATGGTGGGAAACCCTTTATTCCGATGACGACGCGCGCTGGGACCTCGTCGTGACCCTCAAAGGCGAGGATATCGCGCCCTCCGTCACATGGGGCACCTCGCCCGAAGACGTGCTGCCAATCACCGCTGTGGTCCCTGACCCGGCGTCCTTCAAAGGCGGCAAGGTCGACGCGGCCAAACGGTCCATCGACTACATGGGCCTGACTCCGGGTCAGAAACTCACAGACATCGAAATCGACACAGTCTTCATCGGGTCCTGCACCAACGGGCGCATCGAAGACCTGCGCGCCGCTGCGGCAATCCTCAAAGGCAAGAAAATTAAAGACGGCCTTCGCGCGATGATCGTGCCGGGCTCCGGCCTCGTGCGCGCCCAAGCTGAAGAAGAAGGCCTTGCCGATATCTTCAAAGACGCCGGTTTTGAATGGCGCATGGCGGGCTGTTCCATGTGCCTCGCCATGAACCCCGACCAATTGGCTGAAGGCGAGCGTTGCGCTTCGACGTCCAACCGCAATTTTGAGGGTCGTCAAGGCTACAAAGGCCGCACGCACCTCGTGTCACCGGGAATGGCGGCCGCGGCTGCTATCACCGGTAAACTCACTGATGTTCGGGAGATGATGTAATGAATGACTTGCAACTAAATGAAGTTGGGACCTTTGGTGAATTGAGCAAACGGCCAAATCCGCACGGCTATGCTCTGCGAAGCCAAGATGATCCGCTAGATTTTCTTGTTAACGCCGTGGTCGAAATGGACGGCGATATTTTAGATGCGTCTGCTCTTGCCGCCCGTGTCGACCAAATGCCGGTGAGCGCTTGTCTACCTAACGTCGATGATCCACAGCTTCCGTTCTTGGTGAATGTCGTGGAGCATTCAGAATACCTGCGCCGCATCAAAGAGGCTCAAAACTAATGGAAAAATTCGACAAACTTTCTGGCATCGCGGCACCTATGCCGTTGGTGAACATCGACACGGATATGATCATCCCCAAGGTGTTTCTGAAAACAATCAAACGCTCCGGCCTCGGGGTGAACCTGTTTGACGAGATGCGCTTTGATCGCCAAGGCAACGAGATCCCGGATTTCGTGCTGAACCAGCCCGCTTACCGCGAGGCATCGGTGCTAGTGGCGGGCGACAACTTCGGGTGCGGCTCGTCGCGTGAACATGCGCCATGGGCCATTGCCGATTTCGGTATTCGCTGCGTGATCTCCACCAGCTTTGCCGACATCTTCTACAACAACTGCTTCAAGAACGGCATCCTGCCCATCGTGCTGCCCGAAGACCAACGCGATGCCTTGATGAAGGACGCGGAAAAGGGCGCCAATGCGCGGATTGAAATTGATCTTGAGGCGCAGACTGTCACGTCCTCGGACGGTGACGTTTACACCTTCGATGTCGACAGCTTCAAAAAGCACTGCTTGATGAATGGCCTCGACGACATCGGTTTGACGATGGAAAAGGCTGTTTCAATCGACGCATTCGAGGCGCAGCATTCCGCTGATCGTCCTTGGGTCTAGGCGAAGAGCAGCAGAATTAAGCAGGGGTGGCGGCGCAATAAGCGCGAGCCGCCCCTTTCTTTTGCCGCAGATCCTACCCAAGTGTAAATGTTGCGTAGTAGTCGCATAGGGGGCGGCACCCCATATCTAGACCCGGAATGTCTAATGCTACAGAATGGTTGCAATCTCGCACCAGTGTTGCCGCAAATCGGCCCCGATTTTTTTACAAGTTCATTCAGTGACTTGCAGTGATAACTGAATGTGGGCAACATTATGGCAAATATGAGGCATCCCGCCGAACAAGAGCGGGTTCAGAACGGAACAAGGGCGCGGCATCGTATCGCATCCGGCCGAAATGAGGGTAACAGAGCAGTGTTTTCACGGCTGACAGGTGCTGTCCTAAGGGCGGCCTTCGTGGTCTTATTGATCGCGACACCATCGCTTTTCCTCCAGGGGACGACGATGGACACCGTGCAGATTGTTGCGCTTGTTAGTATCGTGTCGGGGGTCTTTACCTTCATCGAATACAACTCGAATTCCGCCAGCCTGATTGAATTTCGCGACGCACCTCCGTTCAACCGCGTGCGTGTCGGTGGCCTTGCCGCGACGGTTCTTGCGCTAACGTTAATCGCAAAGGGTGCGACGGAGCCAACCACGATAACCGTGTTGTTCGACATGATCGGCGGGTCCCTGGCACAAGCGATGGATTTCCCGTATTCCCCTGTGCGTCTTGTGGTGTTGATGTTGCCAGCTGACGCTGACGCGGCCCTTGTCCACAGCGTGCGCACGGCGGCCGGACTAAGCTATCTGGTGTCCTTGTTGTCACTGGCCTTTTTCATTCTGGTCCTGCGCCTGAACAACTGGCCCAACCAAAAAGGCGGTTTCAACGTCTGGACCAATTTGCCGACGTTCAACCCGACGGCCGGTGGCGACGTCGTGGCACGTCTTGAACGGGACGGTCAGCTTAACCTTATCTTAGGGTTTTTGCTGCCCTTCTTGATCCCAGCATTTGTGAAACTGGCGTCCGATATGTTCAACCCGATCAGCCTTCAGGATTCACACACGTTAATCTGGACGATGACAGCATGGGCCTTTCTCCCCGCGACCCTCATCATGCGCGGCACCGCCATGCTCCGCGTTGCCCAAATGATCGCGGCACAGCGCGAGCGTGCTTACATGAACGCGCAGCAAGGCGACCCTATACCAGCCTAGTTGCCGGGATATTTCTAGTCTGTCTTGGGCCTGCCGTTGTGTGGGCCCAATCCTTCGATACCGTCAGGATCGCTACGTTTGCCGCTCCGCTCAGCCGGGACGGACCGGGGTTGTTGTTGCGTGACATCGCAAGGGGCGAAGACCCTGCAATCACCGCAATAATTGCTGTGATCGACCACGTTGAACCGGACATCTTGCTGCTGACAGATATTGATTTTGACGTCGGCGGTGCGGCGCTTTTTGCTTTTTCAGAAGCGCTGGGCAAGCCTTACGCATATCAGTTTACCAGTGCACCCAACACGGGGGTGCAAACGGGCGCAGATATGGATGGCGACGGATTTTTCGACGATGCGTCTGACGCCTTGGGGCACGGGCGGTTCTTTGGGGATGGCGGGATGGCCGTGCTGTCGCGTTACCCGATCGATACGCAAGGTGTGGTTGACCATACATCGCTCCGATGGCGCGATGTGCCGGACTCGGTGTTGCCGATGGTGGATGGTGCGCCGTTTCCGTCCGAAGCCGTGCAATCCATGATGCCTGTTTCCTCAGCGGCCCACTGGAGCGTTCCGGTAGACGTTGGCGCAGGGGGTGTGACCCTGTTGGCCTACGCCGCGACGGCACCCATCTTTGATGGTCCCGAAGATATGAACGGACTGCGCAACCGCGACGAGCTTCGCGTGTGGGAGGCCGTGCTGAACGGCGATCTTGGCCCCGCGCCGCATAACCCGATCCTCATTGGAAACGTGAACGCAGATCCTTTCGATGGTCAGGGTATACGCAGCGGTATCGCAGGCGTTCTGGCGCGGGATGATTTGCAAGACCCGCGACCAGGCAGCGAAGGCGCGCGGCTGGCGGCGGATCCGGCGCACAGTGGGGATCCTGCGCTGGACACTGCCGATTGGTCGGATGACGGGCCGGGCAACCTGCGGGTCTCTTACGTCTTGCCGTCCCACGACATGGCCGTCGCGGGCGCGGGCGTGTTCTGGCCCACGCCGGATGATCCATTGGCGGCGCTCTTGGGGGGCGACGGACTTGCCGCTGGTGCGCACCGTCTGGTTTGGGTAGACATTGAGATTGAGAGCCTGCGTTAGCGCCGTTTGCAACGGCATTTGTGTTACATAAGCGTGTGGGGCCGCGTGAAGCCGCTGCTTTCTTGACCCTTGGAGGCGGACGGGCTAGGCGATGCGAAAGCAATTCAGCCTCACGAAACTTCAAGGATAGTGCTCATGTCAAACCCCTCCCTTTTGATCCTGCCCGGTGACGGTATTGGCCAGGAAGTCATGGCCGAGGTGCGCCGCGTTATCGACTGGTTCGGTGCCAAGCGGGATATGCAGTTTGACGTGTCCGAAGACTTGGTCGGCGGCGCTGCCTACGACAAACACGGCACGCCGTTGCACGATGACACGATGGCCAAAGCACAAGAGGTGGACGCGGTCTTGTTGGGTGCTGTGGGCGGCCCGAAATACGACGATCTGGATTTCTCGGTGAAGCCTGAGCGCGGGCTGCTGCGCCTGCGCAAGGAAATGGATCTGTTCGCCAACCTGCGCCCCGCACAGTGCTTTGATGCACTTGCTGATTTTTCGAGCCTGAAGAAAGACATTGTTGCAGGCCTCGATATTATGATCGTGCGCGAACTGACGTCAGGCGTGTATTTTGGCGAGCCGCGCGGCATCCACATCGAGAACAACATGCGCGTGGGCATCAATACCCAGCGCTATACCGAAGCCGAGATTGAACGCGGCGCACGCGCAGCATTCGAGATGGCGATGAAGCGCGACAAGAAACTGTGCAGCATGGAAAAAGCCAACGTCATGGAGTCCGGCATCCTATGGCGTGATGTCGTTACCGAAGTCCACGCAGATTACCCCGAGGTAGAGCTGTCCCACATGTATGCTGACAACGGCGCAATGCAGCTTGTGCGCGCGCCCAAACAGTTCGACGTGATCTACACCGACAACCTGTTTGGTGACATCCTGTCGGATTGTGCGGCGATGCTGACCGGCTCGCTTGGCATGTTGCCCTCCGCGTCCCTAGGCGCACCGATGGCCAATGGCCGTCCCAAAGCGATGTATGAACCCGTCCACGGGTCTGCGCCCGATATCATGGGGCAGGGCAAGGCGAACCCGATCGCCTGCATTCTGAGCTTCGCGATGGCGTTGCGGTATTCGTTTGATCAAGGCGACGAGGCCACACGACTGGAGCAAGCGATTGAGAAAGTACTGGCTGACGGTGTGCGCACCGGTGATCTGCTGGGCGATGAGGAGACGACTGCCGTTAGCACATCTGGCATGGGTGACGCGATATTGGCGGCACTTGACGCGAGCCTCTAGCCCGCGCGGATGTATGACTATGACGGATGGCAGCCCCTAAGCGGGCTGCCTTTTCATTTGCCGGTTTGTTCGCTCGTGCAGTTGATGTTATCGCAATACAACCCTTCTCGGGATGGATATTGTTATGTCAACTAACGCCAAGGGCGCGTTGTTCGCCCTGCTTGCATTCGGAATTTTCGCGACCCACGATGTGTTCGTGAAAACCTTGGGTGCGCAATATTCACCGATCCAGATCGTTTTCTTCTCGGTGCTGTTCAGCTTCCCATTGGCAACCGTGATGCTGATGCGTGACGCCAAGCCCGGCACGTTATTGCCACGCCACCCTTGGTGGATGGCCCTCCGGACGTTGGCGGCCGTGAGCACTGGTGTGACTGCGTTTTATGCGTTCACGGTACTGCCATTGGCACAAACCTACGCCATTTTGTTCGCAGCGCCGTTGCTTATTACCATTCTCGCGATCCCGATTTTAGGGGAGCGTGTGCACCTGCGCCGCTGGCTTGCAGTGCTTGTCGGGTTAGGTGGCGTGATCATCGTTCTGCGGCCCGGCGGGACAGATCTGGGCCTTGGACATGCGGCGGCATTGACGGCGGCCGTTGGTGGATCTCTCGCGTCGATCATAGTTCGGCGAATTGGCAAAGATGAACGACCCGTTGTCATGATGCTTTATCCGATGGTCGCGAACTTCGTGCTCATGGGGGCAGCCTTGGCGTTCGTATATAAACCGATGCCGATTGAACATCTTGGTCTTCTGGCGCTTGTGTCGTTGTTCGCGTGGACGGCGGGGCGGTTCGTGATTGCTGCGTATCAGGCGGGCGAAGCGGCCATTATCGCGCCGATGCAATACAGCCAGATCATCTGGGCTGCGGTCTACGGATACTTCTTTTTTGACGAAACGATTGATCAACCAACACTGATCGGCGCGTCCGTTATCATTGCATCCGGTCTTTATATCGTGCTGCGCGAAAGCCGCACTGACACGTCGTCCAACACAACGCCCGTGTTGCGCACGCGGTCGCGCCACGAGACGGGTACATACATGCGCGCAGGGCCGTTCATGCGGCTGATTGGCCGCCACCCTGACGACAAGACAGCGCCCAAACCCTAGATGACGGCCTGTTCTTCAAACGGCTTGCCTGCCGCAACCCGCGCAAACCCGAAGGGTGATAAATCTAGGCTGCGGTATTCTCCATATACCAGCATCTCCGCGGTGCCGCGCCCCATTGCGGGCGATTGTTGCAGCCCGTGGCCCGAGAATCCGTTCAGGAAATAGAAGTTCCCAACTTCGGTGTGTGGCCCGAGGATCGCGTTATGATCCAACGTGTTATAGTCGTAATGCCCCGCCCATTCGGTCACCACTTTGATGGCCTCGAATTGTGGGATGCGCGTTGCGATGGTGGGCCAGATCTTGTCCTGCCAAAGCTCGTGATCCATCGTGAAATCGTCAAAATCTACGGCATGGTCTTGATCAGCGTGCCCGCCAGCCAGATAGGTCTTGGGGCCGTCTTGGCGGACGTGAACACCGGACGGGTCAATCGTAAGTGGCAAGTCACGGTCAAGAGGTTGTTCAGCGGAAAATATCCATGTGAAACGTTTGCGCGGTTCGACGGGGATGTCGATACCAGCGAGTCTTGCGGTACGGGCCCCGCGCGGTCCTGTGGCATTCACGACCTTGCCGCACGAGATTACATCGCCGCTCGCCAGTGTAACGCTTTGCACGCGGGTGCCGCTGGCCGTCTTGGTCATCGCGACGACCTCGTTGTCGATGTATTCAACACCACGTTCGCGGGCAGATCTGCGCCACCAGTCAAACACGGTGCCGCCATCCCAATAGCCTTCGTCAACAAGGTTGATGCTGCCCAGCACGATGTCATCAACAGTATAGAACGGGTAGGCGGCCTTGATCTGGTCGGGCGTCATCAATTGCGTCGCAGCGCCGGCGGCCAGTTGCACCTTTTGCGCCCTGCGCAGTTGGTCCGCGAAGGCGTCATTGTCGGCCAGATACATGTATCCATAGCTTTGGATGGAAAGGTCGGGCACCCTTGGGTCGTTGCCCATAAAGCCACGGAACCCCTTAATGAACTCAGCCCCGAACTGTGAAATTTTCACGTTGAGCGGGTTGCTGAACTGTTGGCGAATACACGAATTTGTATGGGCAGTCGCACATTTAGCATAGCTTGGGTCGCGCTCAACCACGAGGACCGTGCCGTCAAAGTCAGGATTGTCCGTAAGGAACCACGCGACCGCAGAGCCGTAGATCGCGCCGCCTACGATCACAATGTCGTAGCTACTGCGTGCTGGTTTGGTGTCGAATTTCCCTGCTGCCATCTTGCGGCCTCCTATCAACCAATGGGACGCAAAACGCCGTTCCGGTCAAGCGTTGTGAGGGCGGATCTTATTTCTGATTATTTTAGTCGGAAAAGCTTGACCGGCTCGATTCCACGATGTATCTGACCAAAATAGTCAGATTTAAGAGGATTCATACCATGGCGACCAAAACCCTAACCCTCGCGGCACTCTTGCTCGGCACTGCTGCACCCGTCTTTGCGCAGGGCGAGTTGAACCTGTATTCCGCCCGCCACTACGACACCGACGAGCGGCTGTATTCCGATTTTGAAGATGCCACAGGTATCACGATCAACCGCATCGAGGGCAAGGCAGACGAGCTGGCCGCCCGTATGGCGGCTGAAGGGCGCAATTCCCCCGCCGACGTCTTGATCACTGTGGATACGTCCCGTTTGGCGCGTGCCAAAGACATGGGTATCTTGCGGGCGGTCGATAGCGATATCCTCGAAGGGGCCATTCCCGCGAACCTGCAAGACAGTGACAACCAGTGGTTCGGGTTCTCCCAACGTGCGCGGGTGATTTTCTACGATAAGGCCGACGTGCCGAACCCGCCGCAAACCTATCTCGACCTCGCTGATCCGGTATATGAGGGCATGGTTTGCATCCGGTCGTCTACCAACACTTATAACCAGACCTTGCTCGCTTCAATCATACAAAATCACGGCGAAGACGTTGCGCGAAACTGGGCGCAGGGCGTCGTCAGCAACATGGCGCGTGATCCGCAAGGGGGCGACACGGATCAGTTGCGCGGCATCGTTTCCGGTGAATGCGAGATTTCGGTGTCCAACACCTACTACTTCGCCCGCGCCCTTCGCACACAAGTTGACGGGTTGTCCGACAGCACCGACATGATCGGCTTGCAATGGCCATCTCAGGACGGCGAAGGCGCGCACATGAACCTGTCAGGCGCAGGTGTTGCGGCCAACGCACCGAACCGTGAAAACGCGGTCCTGTTCCTCGAATATCTGGCGTCCGATCAGGCGCAGCAGTATTTTTCGAACGGCAATGACGAATACCCTGTGGTTGAAGGCGTCCCACTGAGCTCCGAGGTTGCGTCCTTGGGCGAGTTTGTTGCCGATGATGTCGACCTGAATGCTGTTGCACAGCAACTGCCGCTGGCACTCACAATTTTTAACGAGGTCGGTTGGAAGTAACGCGATACCAATAGTTTCAAGAGGGGCGCGGCGCAGGCTAGCGCCCCTTTTTTTGTGGCCGCTTCAGGCTTTGTGGCGGGCAACCTGACGGCACAGCAATATCACCGGCAACAACCCTATTACGCCAATCATCAGGCTTGGCACTGCGGCACCGTTCAGACGTTCATCGGCGGCCAAACGGTACGCCTGAACCGCCAGGGTGTCGTAATTGAAGGGGCGCATGATGAGCGTCGCGGGAAGTTCTTTCATGACGTCCACGAACACGATCAACGCAGCCGTCAGCAGGCTGGGTGTCAGGATAGGCACGTGAACGCGGCGCACAGTGCCGATGGAATTTTCGCCCAACACGCGCGATGCAGCGTCAATATTGCGACTGACCGACGCGATGCCGCCTTCATATGCGCCCAATGCAGCGGCCAGAAACCGGATCATGTAAGCGCCGATAAGGAGCCAGATGGACCCCGTAAACAGCAACCCGGTCGAGACATCAAAGGTGGTGCGCATCCAGTCGTCCAACGCGTTGTCAAAGGCCGCAAACGGCACCAACAGCCCAACCGCAATCACACCGCCGGGCACCGCATATCCGATCCGTGCGACGTAAAGAGCACCCCCCGCCGCACGAGTTTCACGCAGGCGACTGAAGCTGCCCAACAGGGTGGCCGCCGCGACCGTGATGAGCGCCGCAATCGTGGCCAGGGTCAGTGAATTTGCAACAAACCCTAAGTAGCGCGGGCTTAGAATGTTCTGGCCGGACCCAATCGCCATAACCAGCAATGCTACAACGGGAATGATGACGCCGAACAGCACCGGCAGCCCGCACAGCACCATCGCACCAAGGCGCGCGGTGCCGGTGAGTGGGATACGCGCGATTACCTCTTGTCGTTTGCCATTGTTGAACTTTGCACGCCCGCGATTGGACCGCTCCAACAGCGCCAACAGCAATGCAAACGCCAGAAGGCCAAGCGACAACTGTGCCGCTGCCCCCCTGTCACCCATCGAAAACCAGCTGTTGTAAATTCCCGTGGCGAAGGTCTGGACGCCGAAATAGGACACCGTCCCGAAATCGGCGATGGTTTCCATCATTGTCAACAACACGCCCGCGGCTATGGCAGGCCGCGCAAGAGGGAGCGAAACGGATAAGAATGCGTGGACGGGCGGCTTTCCCAGTGATCGCGCGGCAAGAAACGTTGTCGCGCTCTGCCCCAGAAATGCCGCGCGGGCGAGCAGGTAGACATATGGATAAAGCACCAGCGTCAACATAGCCGCTGCCCCGCCCAAGCTGCGAATCTCAGGGAACCAGTAATCGCGCGGCCCCCATCCGGTCAGATCGCGTAAAAGGGTTTGAACGACGCCGGGATGGTCCAGCACATGCGTGTAAGCATAGGCGAGCACATAGGCAGGAAATGCCAACGGGACGACCAACGCAACTTCGAGCCAGCGTCTTCCGGTGAATTCTGTCATCGTAACCAACCACGCAGCACCGGTGCCTACCATGAAGGTTCCGAACCCGACGATGATAACCAGTGCGAGGGTATTTCTGGCGTAGTCATCAAGCACGGTTTGCGACAGGTGGCGCAGCGTATCCGTGTCCCCGATGAACGATGCGACCAAAACTGAAATGTGCGGCAGCAGGCAAAACGCGGCGATCGTGAACGCAAGCGCGGCCATGACCTTATCGGCCATAAACCACGACGGTTTCTCAACTGGGACGGGGGCTTGCGCGCTGTCTGCCATGGGGCGGTTGCTACCCTATTGAAATCACGGCGTCCATGTATTGCTTATCGTTTTGGTCGGGATTGGCGCTCGTCGGCTGGATGGTCGTCGTAATCGTCCCGCAAAATGCGGGCACTGTCACCGTCGGGGTCGTCGTATTGATCGGACCTCAGCGTCCACCAAAAGCCGACAAGCCCCACCGCACCGAGGGTAAGAGAGACGGGAATAAGGTATGCAAGCACATCCATTCTATCGGGTCCTTAATGCGTTCAGGGACACAATAATGGAACTGCTCGACATCGCAATCGCTGCGGCAAGGGGAGTGGCAAAGCCGAAAAAGGCAATAGGAACAGCAATGGCGTTATAAATAGCGGCAATAGCAAAGTTCTCCAGAATGCGACGCCGGCCGGAGCGGGCGATGCGCAACCCGTCTTCGATGCGTTTGACGTCCGAAGACACCAGCACGATATCGGCGGCGACCCGCGTCGCATCAAGGGCTGACGCCGGTGCGATGGAGACATGGGCGGATGCCAGTGCCGCGGTATCGTTCAATCCGTCTCCGACCATCAGCACATGTTTGCCTTGGTCCTTAAGGGCTTCGAGAAGCTGCACCTTCTCGTGCGGCAAAACGCCTGCATGCCAATCCGAGATGCCGACGGTCTGCGAAAATTGCGCGACATTGTTCCTGGAGTCGCCCGACAGCAACATGACCGGTAGATCGCGATTTTTCAGGTGACCAAGGAGCTCGTCCACACCTGTGCGCAGCGTGTCCTGATAGATGAAGCTCACTGGGGATCCGCCTTCTACAGCCAAAATGGTGCCATCGCCCGCGACGCCAATCCAATCCGCACGTCCAAGCGCGACCCGCTTGCCATCCCACAGCCCTGCAACCCCGTGTCCGGGGGTTTCGATGATGTGCGTGATCGTGACAACGGGCAGCTCGCGCTCTGACGCGGCGTGCGCGATTGCGGCGCTGCGCGGATGCGCCGAGGCCGTGGCGAGGGCAGCCGCGAGGGCGAGGTCCAAAGGAGCGATGTCATCGGCGTTCAGCAACATCGGTTTGCCAATTGTCAGCGTGCCGGTTTTGTCGAAAACGACAGTGTCGACCTCGGCCAGACGCTCAAGCGCGGTGGCGTGTTTGATGAGAAGCCCGTTGCGAAACAGCGCGCCAGAGGCGACCATCGAGACCGCCGGAACAGCCAGACCAAGGGCGCACGGGCAGGTGATGATCAACGTTGCGACAGCGATGTTCATCGCATAGCGCACGTCACCGCCAGACATATACATCCACAACAAAAAGGCAGCAAAGGCCAGCAGGTGAACGACAGGCGAATAGATCGCGGCGGCGCGGTCGGCCAACGAATTATAACGCGACTTCGCTTCTTCCGCGACGCTGACCAAATCTGCGAGGGAATGCAGGAACGTATCTTTGCCCACCGCCGTGACGCGCACATCCAGCGGGCCGGTCAGGTTGATTTCGCCAGCGCGCACAACATCGCCCGGCCCGGTTTTCACGGGGTCAGATTCGCCGGTTAGAAACGCGCGATCAAGTTCGCTTTCGCCGCGCGCGATTTCACCATCCACCGGCATCCGCGCACCGGGGCGCACCAGCACCAGATCGCCTATCGCGAGGTCGGCCAGCGTCACAGTATGAGGCACACCATTGTCCAACCGCAAAGCTGTCGGCGTTTCGAGGGCGGCCAGTTCCGTCGCGGCGGACCGCGCAATGGTGCGTGTGCGTTGATCAAGGTAGCGACCCGCCAGCAGGAAGAACGTCAGCGAAAGGGCCGCATCGAAATAGGCGTGTTTGCCGGAGTATGCGGTTTCGAACAGAGACATGCCCGCGGCGAGTATGATCGCAAGCGAGATCGGAACATCCATATTCAGCTTCATGACCCGCAACGCGCGCCATGCGTTCGTGTAGAGCGGTTTGGCCGCAAATACGATTGTGGGAAGGGCGATAGCGGCAGAAATCCAGTGGAATAAGTCGCGGGTCGCATCGCTTGCGCCGGACCAGACAGCGACGGACAGCAGCATGACGTTCATCATCGCAAAGCCCGACACGCCCAACCGCATCAATAGATCCCGCGCGGTCTGGTCTGCCTGATCAGCTGTCAGCGTGGCAAAATCCAGTGATTGCGCATCATAGCCAAGCGCCGCAAGCGCGTCGGTCAGTGTTTCGTCATCGATTTCCGGGGCCGCGTGAATAATGGCCCGCTTTCGGGTCAGGTTCACACGAACGCTGGACACGCCATCAAGCGCGAGCAACCCGCGTTCGACGTTGGAAATGCAGGCAGCACAGTGGATCGTTGGCAGGGACAAGGCGACCTCGCGGTCGCCCTTTTGCGCATTACCCGCCGCGCGTGACGTTGCCAGCGCGGTCGCATCACAACCCGGGCATGCGGCGATGCCATTGTGGTAATCAACCGAACTCATCTGTGCACAAGAACAACGACGCGCTGGCGAAACTCGGTGCCGTCGTCAGCAACAGCAACCATGCGCAGGTTCCAGTTTCCTGCGGCCGTGGTCACAGGGGCGGCATAGACCTCTCCGTCAAACACAAAGTCAGGAGATTGATCATCGCGAACACTGGTGGCCCGGCCAAAGGTGCCTTCGATACTTGCTACCTCAACGGGGGCTCCATCCGCGTCGGTGATGCTGACGTGCAGTTCCTCGTTCTGCACATCTGCGGCAACGCTCCACCCGAGGGCTTCTTGCGCAGCTCGGTCGGCGTCAAACGACTGGCTCGCCACGTAGGAGTTTTTCACCTCAAGTCCGGGAAAGGTCTTGACCGCGCTATACGCGAGAAAAAGATTCACAGAGATGATGATGCCAAAGGCACCGGCCATTACAATAAAGACCTTACGTCCTGTAATTGGTGTCATGTCACTAGCCTCCGGTGCCGTTAAAGTGGGTGTCCTCGTAGACACGTTCGTTGTTCGTTGTGTCCTCGATCCAGAACCTGAACGGAACACGATCCGCGGACGCAGCCGGGTCACCCGGTGCTGCGGTGACAAATACACGAACCAGATGGGTCGAGTCTGCCGGAACCATGATCACAGTATCACCAATGTCCTGCCCTTGCACTTCAAGGCTGAGGGTTTCGTCCGCAGCAATAGAAAGTTGGAACGGACGTTCCTCACCATGTTTATTCCGCATCCGGATTTCATAGACGTTGCGGATCGTGCCATCAGACAGGGTGACATAGATCGGGTTACGCACGGCAGCGACGGTCATGTCGATGTCCGCGCGAACGAACAACGCCACAACGAGGCCGATACCGACGAGCGACCAAAGTGCAGTATAAAGGATCGTGCGCGGACGCAGGATATGCTGCCATACCTTACGCGTGGGCTTGCCCAAACGTTCGGCTTCCTCGTCTTCCAGCGCGAGGTAGTCGATCAGGCCACGTGGCTTGCCGATCTTCGCCATGATGTCATCACATGCGTCGATACACAGGCCACAAGTGATACATTCCATCTGTTGTCCATCGCGAATGTCGATGCCCATTGGGCAGACGTTCACGCAGGCCATGCAGTCAATGCAATCACCCTGCGACTCACCTGCTTTGACGGCCTCCGAGTGTTTGCGCGGTTCACCACGCCATGCGCGATAGCCGATAGTAATGGTGTCTTCGTCCATCATCGCGGCCTGAATACGCGGCCATGGGCACGCGTAGATGCAGATTTGTTCACGTGCGATGCCGCCAAAGAAGATCGTCGTCGCCGTGAGCACGGCCATTGTGGTGTAGGCGACAGGGTGGGCTGTGCCATTGAGCAGGTCCACAAACAACGTCGGCGCATCCGTGAAATAGAAGACCCATGCGCCGCCGGTGGCGAGACCAATCAGCAGCCAAACGGCATATTTCGTCAGACGCATCCGGACCTTTTTCAGGCTCCATTTGGCATTCCAAAGGCGCAGTCGCGCGTTCCGGTCACCCTCGATCCACCGCTCCGTCGCGATAAACAGGTCGGTCCAGACCGTCTGTGGGCAGGTGTAGCCACACCAGACACGCCCCATGGCGGAGGTGAACAAGAACAAGCCAAGCCCGGCCATAATCAACAGACCGGCAATGAAATAGAATTCGTGGGGCCAGATTTCGATCCAGAAGAAAAAGAACCGGCGATTTGCGAGGTCGATAAGAACAGCCTGATCAGGAAGCTCCGGGCCGCGATCCCAACGGATCCAGGGCGTCAAATAATAGATACCCAGCGTCACAAGCATGATGGCCCATTTAAGGGTCCGGAATGTGCCTTTCACCTTTCGGGGGAAAACAGGTTCACGTTTCGCGTAAAGTGACGCGTTTTCTGAAGAACTCATTAGAATCAGCCCAGTCTATCTGTTCGCATTAGATGCAGTTCTGGAGATGTTTTTGTCTCACTTCCTTGACTTGGATCAAGACGTCGATTGTTGAACCCCCGGGGCGCATTTGCCGCAGGGCTTTGGGCCTTTCAGTTGAAAAAAGAAAAACCCCCGGACAGGCAAGCCATCCGGGGGTTTGAATGGTTACCTGAAGTGGTAACCGGGATCAGGCAAATGTGCGAACAGGCACCTGATCCAAATTCGCGCAGGCGGCTGCAACGCCTGCGCGAAACCTTTACTGGGCGCCGCCCAGTTGATGCACATAGGCCGCAACCGCATTGATCTCGGCT
>CBFHGD010000022.1:0-22574 GCA_965655275.1 Octadecabacter sp.
GAGCAGCTTGCCGGACTTATTGAAGACGGGTTGCGAATAGCCCCCGTCGGGACGCGCTTGTTTGCCACCAATGTAGAGCTTCGCGGTGCGATCCAACGGGTCGGCGGGGGTGCCGTCGGATGTGGTGAAGGGCGTAGGTGCGGTGAGTTTGCTCACCTTGCCTTTCGGCTTGGTGTAGCCCTGCAAGCCTTCCCAGCCGCCTTCGCGCCCAAAGCCGCTTTCGCGCACGCCACCAAAACCGGCGGCGGCATCCATGAGGTTGGTTGAATTGACCCAGACGATGCCGCCGACAAGTTTGGGCGCGATATCAAGCGCAAGGTTGACGTTTTCTGTCCAGACCGACGCGGCCAGCCCATAGCGCGTATTGTTGGAAACTTCGACCGCTTCGGCGGGGGTGCGGAAGGTGGTGGCGACCAGCACCGGGCCGAAAATTTCTTCTTGCATCAACGTGTCGGACGGCGCGAGGCCGGTGATCAACGTTGGCGGATAGAAGCATCCTTCAGGGGCGGCGCACTGGTGGGTGTCGCCAGCCGTGTTGGCAGCGACCATTGCCTTGATTTGCTCAAGTTGCACAACGTCGGCTATCGCGCCCATGTCGATGCATTTGTCCATGCCGTTGCCAATGCGCAAGCCGTCCATGCGGGCGCGCAGTTTGGCGTAGAATCGCTCGGCGATGCCTTCTTGCACCAACAGGCGCGACCCAGCGCAGCAGACCTGGCCCTGATTGAACCAGATCGCGTCAACGAGGCCTTCGACGGCGGAGTCGATGTCGGCGTCTTCGAACACGATGTAGGGGGATTTGCCCCCGAGTTCGAGGGACAATGCCTTGCCCGACCCTGCGGTGGCTTCGCGGATAATGCGGCCCACTGCGGTCGAACCTGTGAAGGCGATTTTATCAACGTCGGCGTCTACCAGCGCGGCACCTGTTTCCCCGTCGCCAGTGACGATGTTCACGACGCCCGCAGGCACGCCCGCAGCGGTGCAGATTTCGGCGAAGACCATTGCAGTGAGGGGTGTGTATTCGGCCGGTTTCAACACGACAGTGTTGCCCATGGCCAAGGCGGGCGCAATTTTCCATGTCAGCATCAGCAGCGGGAAATTCCACGGGATGATCTGGCCACATACGCCGAGGGGTTCGGCGTCTGGCATTTCATCTTCCATCAATTGGGCGAACCCTGCGTGATGGTAGAAATGGCGGATGGCGAGGGGCACGTCGATGTCGCGGGATTCGCGGATCGGCTTGCCGTTGTCGAGCGTTTCCATCACGGCCAAGAGGCGCGCGTTTTTCTGCATCAGGCGGGCGATCGCATACATGACGCGCGCACGCGTTGCGCCATCTTTGGCCCATTTGGGCTGGGCTTTGCGCGCCGCTGTTACGGCCTGCGCCACGTCTTCGGGGGTGCCATTGGTCACTCCGGCAAGCTTTTCACCGGTCGCGGGGTTTTTCGTGGCAAAATCATCGCGCAGCGCGCCCCATTTGCCGTTGATGAAATGGCCTGCGATGCCGCCACGATCAGCCAGCCATGCCAGTGCCTCATCTGCGCTTTCGGGGGCAGGGCCGTAGTCCATGGTCTCGAAGATTTCTTTAATTGTCATGCGCTCGGTTCCAACTTCATCTGGCCAAATAAACTCATCATCCCGCCCTATCCAATCGCGTGACGCCAACTGGCGGAATAGCCGCCGGTGACGTGATGTTCGAGTTGGCGTTCAATATCGCCCAGCAGGGAGCTCGCGCCAAAGCGGAACAGGTCCGGTTGCAGCCAGCGGTCGCCAAGCTCGTCTTTTATCATGGACAAATAGACCAGCGCGTCTTTGGCTTTGCTGATGCCGCCCGCAGGTTTGTAGCCGACGCGGACGCCCGTGCGCTCGTGATAATCACGGATCGTGCGGATCATGGTCAGCGTTACGGGCAGGGTCGCGTTGACGCCTTCCTTGCCCGTCGAGGTCTTGATGAAATCGGCACCGGCCATCATACACACCACGGAGGCGCGGGCGACGTTGCGCAGGGATCCAAGTTCGCCTGTGGCGAGGATAGCTTTGACGTGGGCCTGCCCGCAGGCGGCGCGCATTTGGGCCATTTCATCATATAGAGCCTGCCAATTGCCTTGCAGCACGTGACGGCGGGTGATGACGATGTCGATTTCTTCGGCACCAGCGGCAACGCTTTCGCCGATTTCGGCGAGGCGCAGGTGAAACGGAGACAGTCCGGCGGGAAAACCGGTGGAGACGGCGGCAACGGGGATCGACGTGCCGCGCAGGGCGTCCACGGCGGTTTCGACCATATCGTGATAGACACAGATCGCGCCCGTGGTCAGGCCTTCCATGCCAAGCGCCTTGAGCAGGTCGGCGCGCACGGGTTGGCGGGCTTTGGCACATAGACGGCGGACCCGGCCTTCGGTGTCGTCACCGGCCAGCGTGGTGAGGTCCATCAGGCTAATCGCCTTGCACAGCCACGCGGCTTGGTATTCCTTTTTGACGGACCGACGCCCCGGCAGGGTCGCCGCGCGGCGTTCGATTGCGGATGTATTGGCCTGAACAGCCTTAACCCACGACAAATCCAGCGGAATTCCGTCGTTTCGCGGTTCGTGGACCTGCGGCAGATGCGTGGTTGTCTGTTCCATCGTCGGCATGGGGCGTTTCCGTGTTGTGAAGGCGCACCTTCCCATTGCGGCGAAGGCTTGGCAAGCCGCGACGCGGGGTTACCGCGCCTTCACGGGCGCGGTTGGATCAGGGCGCGTTGTCGTGCCCGCCGGTAGCGTTGCGGGGTCACGCCGTAGGCGGCCAGGAACAGTTTGTGGAAGTGTGACAGGTTCGGAATGCCACATTCGGCCGCTATTTCGGTGAGGCTGTCGGAGGTGCCGGTGAGGCGCCGCGCCGCGTGATCCATCCGTTGTGTATTGATGTAATCGGACGGGGTGACGCCCATGAAGCGCCGCATGGTGCGCGATACATGCGGGTGCGCACGGCCCGTTGTGGCGACGAAACCCGCCGCGCCATCGCGAAACACATCAGGATTTTGTGCCGCAGCGCAGGCCGCAATCAACCAATCGGGGGCGTCCGCAACCATGCCTTCTGGCGGGCGGTCCAGCGCGACGAGAAGCGGCAGCAGGAAGGCTTCGAGGTAGAGTTTGCGACGCGGCGCGCGTTCCAGTTTCAATGCCGCCTGATTGAGCGCGGCAAGCTGGCGCATATCGCGGTGGGTGATGGCGGGAACGGGGCCACCGGCCCAGAACGCGATGCCATTCAGGTCATCGTGGCGGTTGCCGATGGCGTTGATGACGCCGGGCCGCACGGCGAGCGAGACGACGATCGCCGCTTCGCCGCGCCCTTGCAGGCCGTGGGGTTGGTCGGGCGAGATGAACACCAGATCGCCTTCCGTCAAATCCGTGCGTCCGGCGGTGGTGTGCAGGCGCACAGTACCGTTTTGCACCCAGACCAGCTCATGGAAATCCTGGGTGTGCAGTTGCGGCGGGCGGCGGGTCTCCAGCTCTGCGCGGCTCAGCACGAAGGCTTCGTCATGGGCAAAAGTATCGCTGGCGGAAATGTTAATTTGGTCCATGACGTCAATATACCATGCGCCGGGACGGGTTGCATCCATTCACAGCGCAGATTTCTGCGACATGTTGGCAAGACGGGGTTGGGGCGGTAGGTAGCGGCAACGCCACAAAGGAATCTGCTCATGTCGTTTGATCGCTCTATCAAAATCGCGCCCTCCATTCTTTCGGCGGATTTCGCCAACCTCGGTGCGGAGATCCGCGCAATCGAGGCGCAGGGAGCCGATTGGATCCATGTGGACCCGATGGACGGGCATTTCGTGCCGAACCTGACGATCGGCCCGAATGTGGTGGCGGCGATCCGGCCGCATGTGAAGACATTTATGGATGTGCATTTGATGATTTCGCCTGCTGACCCCTATATCGGCGCCTTCGCCAAGGCCGGCAGTGATATGATCACGGTGCATGCCGAGGCGGGGCCGCATTTGCACCGTTCGCTGCAATCGGTGCGCGCGGAAGGTAAACTGGCGGGCGTCGCGCTTAACATGACGACGCCTTTGGATCATATCGCAGACATTCTGGACGACATCGATATGATCCTGATCATGACGATCAACCCTGGGTTTGGCGGCCAGAAATTCACCCATGCGATGGTGGACAAGGTCGCGCGGTGCCGTGCGATGATTGGTGATAGGCCGATCCACATTCAGGTGGATGGAGGCATTGACCCGACGACCGCGCCTTTGGTCGCGACGGCTGGCGCGAATGTGCTGGTGGCGGGATCAGCCGTGTTTCGAGGCGGGTCCGTGGACAGCCCCGAGATATATGGCGACAACATCCGAGCGATCCGCACGGCGGCACAGGGCGCGCTCTAGCCGTCTGCACAGGTTCTGCACAAACCAGGGAACGGCCCTGCACAAACGCTTGCCATAAGGGGTTAAATCAACCCTGACAGGATGCAGAGCCATGCCAACACTGACCAAAGCCGTTCCCGCGAAATTGCAGCATGATAGCTGGTGGCTTGACCACGCCACACGCCCGTTTCCCAAACAGCTTGTTGCGGCTAAGCTGGCGGACAAGGAGACAATGAAATGAGTGGCACGGTTCTGATTATCGACGATGACGCGGATATTCGCGATGTGGTGCGCATTGCGCTGGTGCAGGCGGGTTTCATGACCGAGGAGGCTGGTGACGGGCGCGAAGGGCTGGACGCCGTGGCGCGCATCAAGCCGGATCTGGTGGTGCTCGACATTGGGTTGCCGGAAATGGACGGGCTGGAGGTCTGCCGCACGGTGCGTGCGACGTCGGATGTGCCGATCCTGTTCCTGACGGCGCAGGGCGATGAGGTTGACCGGATTGTCGGCCTTGAGATGGGCGCGGATGATTACCTGCCCAAGCCGTTCAGCCCGCGCGAATTGGTGGCCCGCGTGAAGGCGGTCTTGCGGCGCGGTATCACGGCGATTGAAGACAAACCCTTGCGCCACGGGGTTCTGGAAGTCGACCCGACGCGTCACCTGTGTCGCGTGCAGGGTGACGTTGTGACGTTAACGGCGCGGGAGATGGATTTGTTGGTAAAGCTGATGACGCGGCCGGACCAGGTGCACGCGCGCCCCGCGTTGGTAGATGCCATCTACGGGGTGAACGTGCACGTGAGTGACCGCACGATGGACAGCCACCTGCGCAACCTGCGTGCCAAGCTGGGCGGTGCGGGCTGCGCGGATGCGGTTGAAACCATGCATGGAATCGGCATCCGCATGGGGCCGTGTCGCGGTGCGGCCAAAAGCGCGTGACGCGGATCGCGCGAAAATGGCGCCCGCCGCTTTGGATGGTCGTTGCCGTCACGCTGGGTGTGGTGTTGTGCTTGCCGATTATCGGGATATTTTTCGTGCGGTATATGTGGCCCGTGCTGGGCTACCGAGAGGCGGTCTGGGTCGCCGGATTTGGCGTGTTGGCGGCGACGTTCGCGATGGGCTGGGGGTTGTGGCGGATCGTGCTGCGCCCTGTCACGGCGCTGCGTGAACGGGTTGCCGGGCTGCGGGCAGGGACGGGCGATGCGCTGGATCCGCTCGAGCATTATGGCACGTCGGACATGCAGGCGTTGGGCCAGTCGTTCATGGATATGGGGCGCGCATTACGCGGGCGCGAGGCGGTGCTGCGTGGCTACGCCGATCACGTCACGCACGAGTTGAAATCCCCGTTGACGGTGGTGCGCGGCGCGTCGGAGTTGCTCGCGCTGCCCGATTTGCCGGACGCAGAACGCGCGCGCCTGATTGCCAAGGTCGAGGGTGCGGCGGACCGGATGACCGCCTTGTTGGATGCGCAACGCGCGTTGGCGCGCGCGCAAGAACCTGCTGCGCGCGGGCAGGTGCGATTGAGTGACGTCGCGCAGGGAGCGACGGTGCTGACGGACGGCGTGGTGCCGTTGAGCGAGGAGGCATTGGCGCTGGTGCTGGGTCATCTGGTCGGCAATGCGCGCGCGCATGGCGCAAGTGAGATCATCCTGTCCTATGACGACGGCACGCTGGTGGTGCAGGATGACGGGCCAGGGGTGTCTGAGGGCAACCGCGCGCGGATATTCGAGCCGTTTTTCACCACGCGGCGCGAAGCGGGCGGCACGGGCATGGGCCTGTCGATCGTGCGCCGTATTCTGGAGGCGCATGAGGCCGAAATTGCCCTGACGCCCAGCCCAAAGGGCGCACGGTTCGAGATTACGTTCTAGGGGTTCATACCCTTTTTCGTCAAAAACGAGGGCAGCTTTTTTGTATCCGCAGACGGGGCGGCGGTGGACTCCATAACAGGGTCTTGCGGCGCGCCGGAGGGTGCGCCACCTGCCATCGCCTTAATGCCAGCCACGCCACTTTCGCCCAAAGGCACAGTGGCGAAAGGGCCACCAAGGCACATTTGCGCGCGGTCGGACGGGTCGGCGGTGGGTGCGGTCGCCAACAATTTTTCAGCCCAGTTTTCGGCGTTGTCTTTGGGTTTGTAGCCAAGGAACGCGGCTTTGGTGTTGTTCACCGGTGCGCGGTCGTTGTTGGATACGCCATAAACAACCGCGAACCCCGTGGTCGTTGCGGTGACGGAGCGTTCGACCAGCTGGCGCAGATCGTCAAAGCTGAGCCACGTGCGCAGAGCGCGCGCGTTTTGCGGCACTTTGGTGCAGGAAAAAATGCGCAGATGAACAGATTCCATCCCGCGTTTCGCCCAGTACAACTTGCCGAGGTCTTCGGTAAAGCACTTTGCCAGCCCGTAGAAAGTATCCGGCGCGTGGTCTGCGTCCAGATCTATACCGGCGGCGTTTTCGTACATTCCAACGGCGTGGACCGAGGATGCGTAAATCACCCGCTGCACACCGTGGCGGTGCCCCGCTTCCCAGACGTTGTAGGAGGACAGGTAGTTGGGGCCGAGCAGGTCTTCGAACGGGCGTTCGTCCGGGATGGAGGCGAAATGCACGGCCATGTCCGCGCCTTCCATCAGGGGCAGGACCTCGTCGAAAATCGCGCAATCGGCTTTCACGAAGGTTTCGTTGTCGAGCAGGGTGGCGGGGGCGTCAACGATGTCCACTGATACCAGCTCGTCGGCCAGAGCCGCGAGGGTCGCGCGGATTTCCATGCCAAGGTTGCCGCAAGCCCCGGTGAGGACGATTTTCTTGTGCAGTTTGGTCATGGCCGCGCCTTTCATTTTTCGCCTCGCACGCTTTACGTTTGGCGGGCAAAGGTCAAGTGCGGGCGGCTGCCTGCGCAAATGGCGCGCGCGGATTTTCGCGCCAAGCAGAGGGCAAACCGGCGGGCGGGCGCGCATCGGGGCTGGACCTGCGGCGCGGCGGCGCTGATAGTCGCGCAAACCGGATGAAGGATACGCAATGACACTGCCCCGCAAAGATATGTTCGAACTGCCCGAGGGCATGATTTACCTAGATGGCAATTCGCTGGGGCCGCTGCCCAAACCGGTGAGTGCCGCGTTGAGCGCAATGGTGACAGACCAATGGGGCGCGCATCTGATCAAGGGTTGGAACGTGGACGGTTGGATGGACCAGCCGATGCGCGTGGGCAATATGGTGGGCAAGCTGGTTGGCGCGCCTGAAGGGTCCATCACCATGGGCGATACGCTGTCGGTGAAGGTGTATCAGGCGCTGTCGGCGGCTGTGCAAATGCGGCCGGATCGCAAAGTGATCCTGTCCGATAGCGGCAATTTTCCGTCCGATTTGTATATGGCGCAGGGGTTGATTGCGCAATTGGGGCAGGGGCACGAATTGCGCATTGTCGCGCCAGAGGACGTGATGGGCGCGATTACCGACGAGGTCGCTGCGGTGATGATCACGCAGGTGGATTACCGGTCCGGGCGGATGCATGACATGGCGGCGATGACAGCCAAGGCGCGCGATGCAGGTGCTGTGATGATCTGGGATCTGGCCCATTCGGCGGGGGCTGTGCCCGTCGATCTTGCGGCGTCGGGGTGCGAATTTGCCGTTGGATGCACGTATAAATACCTCAATGGCGGGCCCGGTGCGCCCGCGTTTATTTATGTGCGTCCTGATGTGGTTGACTCTATCCAGCCCGCATTGTCGGGGTGGTTGGGCCATGATGCGCCCTTTGCGTTCGAACAGGGGTATCGCCCTGCGATGGGGATTGAACGGATGCGCGTCGGCACGCCGCCCGTGTTGCAGTTGACCGCGTTGGAGGCGGCCTTGCAGGTGTGGGAGGGCGTGGACATGGCAGATTTGCGCGCCACATCGATCCGGCTTTGCGACTTGTTTATCGAACAGGTGGAGGCGCGCTGCCCTGAATTGACGCTGACTTCGCCACGCGACGGGGCGCAGCGCGGCAGTCAGGTGTCGTTTGCGCATGAACACGGATATCCTGTGATGCAGGCGTTGATCGCGCGCGATGTGATCGGTGATTTCCGCGCGCCGAACCTGATCCGCTTCGGGTTCACACCGCTGTATATCGATGAGGGCGATGTTGTCGATGCGGTGGATATTCTGGCGGACGTGTTGGACAACCGGCTGTGGGACGCGCCGGAATACCATGCCAAAGGCCGCGTGACCTAAGCGCGCGGAGGGACTTTTCCGACATAGGTTGCGACTTTATACGAGGACACCTCGGCCTCATCATGAACCCCGAGGATCACGCCTGTGTCGCCTCCGTTTTCGCGCCGTGAGATTATGTCGGCGTCCGATATTGTGATGCGTTGGGACATGCGCAGCGCCCAGTCATGCAGGTGCGCATAAAGCGTTGCGCGCCTGTCGGCGTAGGACGGGTCGCGGCCTAGGTCCGTGAGTTCATCAGGGTCATTGACGAGGTCGAACAGCATCGGGGGAAAGCCCCCTTCGGCATGCACCAGTTTCCAGTCTTTTGTGGCGACCATGAACAGGCGCGCATCGCGCGGCGCGGTGCCAAGGGCACAACAAACGGGATGCAGCGAATAGTCATATTCGCTGATTGCGAAGGTGCGCGGCTGTGCTGGCACGCGCCCTTGGAGGTAGGGCAGCAGAGAGCGGCCTTCGACGATATGGTCGGGCACGGTGCCGCCTGATGCCTCAATGATGCTGGCGGTGACGTCAATGGATTCGACCAAGGCGTCGCAGGTGGTGCCGCGGGTGGAATTGGCCGTTTTGCGGGGATCGTAGATGATCAGCGGAACTTTGACAGACGGCGCGTGGAACAAGTCCTTTTCGCCCATCCAGTGATCCCCGAGGTAGTCGCCGTGATCCGACGTCACGATGATCATGGTGTTGTCCATTTGCCCTGTATCTTCGAGGTAGGCCAACAGGCGACCCATTTGGTCGTCGCATTGTTTGATGAGGCCCATGTATGCGGGGATGACGGTGTTGCGCACGTCATCGCGGCTGAACGTGCGCCCGACACGCCCGTCCATGAACGCGGCGTAAATCGGGTTCGGGTCGGTGCGTTCGTCGTCGGCGCGCACCACGGGGGCGATGTCGGCCACGCCATACATATTGTGGTAGGGCGCAGGCACGATGTAGGGCCAATGGGGCTTGATATAGCTCACGTGGGCGCACCACGGTCCCTGCGCTTGTTCCATAAATTCAATGGCCTGGCCGGTTAGCCACGGTGTTTCACTGTGGTCTTCGGCAATATTGGCGGGTTTGTTTGCGTTGCGCATGAACCAACCACTGGCGAGGTCATCCCCGTCCGCGCCGGCATTGGCAAAGTCCGCCCATGGGTTGTTGCCGCCATAACCTTTCGATTTGAGGTATTCGTTATAGGGGCTGCGTTTGGTGTCATAAAACCCGTCCGGCCCTTGCGCCCAAAGGCCATCGTCGCGGCACCACACATCAAAGCCGCATTCGGCCTGTCTCGCGCCGATGATGCTGTCAGGGGCGAGCCCGAGGCGGGCCATGCCTTTGGCGTCGGCGTTCATATGGGTCTTGCCGATCAGCCAGCAGCCCACGTCGATATCGCGCAGATGGTCCCCCAAGGTCGGTTCGCCCACGCGCAGGGGGTGGCCGTTCCATTGCGCGCCGTGGCTGCTGACGTAGCGGCCGGTGTAGGCGCTCATCCGTGCAGCTCCGCAGACGGGCGATTGCGTATAGGCGTTGGTGAACCGCACACCCATGGCGGCAATGCGGTCGATGTGCGGGGTCTTCAGCGTCGGGTGACCGGCACATCCGAGGTAGTCAAACCGCAACTGGTCAAACATGATGTAGAGAATGTTCATGATCGTGCCCCTTTGGGCCATGCTAGCGCGCTGTGTCGCAGGGGGGTAGAGTTTACGCCATTTCAAATGGCGATCTGGATGCTTATATGTAAAGTCTCCAATGTATTGGGCCCGGTGGATGAAGGAAACGGCATGAGCAGTGAAACAGAATGGGTCGAACGGTTCCCGGGCCTGTCGCAACTTGATGTGCCGACCAAGCAATTGTTGACCACGCGCGGGGTCGTTGTTGAGGTGCCGGCGGGCACCACCATTTTCGGGCCCGGAAAATCACCTGAAAACATGCTTTTCCTGCTGGATGGCACGGTGCGGGTGCAGCAGGTTTCGGACTCGGGCCACGAGATCGTGTTGTATCGTATCCACGCGGGGCAAAGCTGCGTGCTGACGACGGCGTGTTTGCTGGCCTATGAGGATTACTCTGCCGAAGGTGTGGCCGAAACGCCGGTGCAGGCCGCGGCGGTGCCGCGGGCGGTGTTTGATGACCTTGTGGCGCAATCCAAGCCGTTTCGCGATTTTGTATTTGCCGCATTTTCCAAGCGGATCACCGATTTGTTCCTGATGATTGACGAGGTGGCGTTCCAGCGGGTCGACGTGCGGCTGGCGGACCGGCTGTTGGAACTTGCGGGGGACGCGGACCGGATTTCGACGACGCACCAGAAATTGTCTGTCGAACTGGGCACCGCCCGCGAGGTGGTGTCGCGCCAGTTGCAGGAATTCCAGCGACGCGGCTGGATCGAACAGGGGCGCGGCTGGGTCGAACTGCTGGATCGGGCCAAAATCGCGGCGCTGGCGCAGCAAAAATGAACATTGCCGCACTTTGGGTGACAATGTCACTGAGGCAGCGGCGCGCGAGGGATAGGGTAATATCAAATGTATCAAAAGGAGTCGTTTAAATGACTGTAAATGTTGGAAATGTAGACCGAATCTTGCGCCTGATTCTGGGTGTTGTCTTGCTGCTTGCCCCGTTCGTGAGCGGAATGGCTCTGTTTGAAAGCACGACCGCGACGGTCATTTCGGTTGTTGTTGGCCTTGTGATGGTTGGCACTGCCGCAACAAGATTCTGCCTGTTGTACCGGATCCTCGGGATCAATTCCTGCAAGATCTAAACTACCTGAAGTCCTGCGCGCAGTGCCCGTCTGGTGCTGTGCTAACTTGCATGCAAAGAGGAGACACGCATGACTTACCCAGTTGATATTTCCGTGAAGCCCGAAGTGTCCGCACATTTCGATGAAGCCACAAACACGATCACCTATATCGTCAAAGACCCGACCAGCGATCACTGTGCGATCATCGACAGTGTGATGGACATTGATTACGCCGCAGGGCGGATCACCTATGATCACGCCGATGCCCTGATCGCCGAGATCAAGCAGCGCGGCCTGACGTTGGACTGGATCATCGAAACCCACGTCCACGCCGACCACCTGAGCGCTGCGCCCTACTTGCAGCAGGAATTGGGCGGCAAGATCGGCGTTGGCGAAAAGATCATGGTCGTTCAGGAAACGTTCGGCAAAGTGTTCAACGAGGGCACTGAATTCCAGCGTGACGGGTCGCAGTTTGACGCGTTGTTCAAGGACGGCGACACCTATCAGATCGGCAACATGACCGGATTTGCCATGTTCACGCCGGGCCACACGCCTGCGTGCATGGTGCATGTCATTGGCGATGCGGCCTTTGTGGGCGACACGTTGTTCATGCCTGACGGCGGGTCCGCACGCTGTGACTTCCCCGGCGGCTCGGCAGGCGAGCTTTATGACAGCATCCAGAAGGTGCTCGCACTGCCAGACGAGACACGTTTGTTCATGTGCCATGACTATGGTCCGGGCGGGCGCAACATTGCGTGGGAAACCACCGTGGCCGAGCAAAAGCGCGACAATATCCACGTCGGCGAAGGCAAGACCCGCGAGGAGTTTATCAAGTTTCGCACGGAGCGCGACGCGCAACTGGATATGCCGAAGCTGATTATCCCGTCGCTGCAGGTGAACATGCGCGCAGGTGACATCCCGAAAGACCGGGATGGCAATCCGATGCTCAAAGTGCCTGTAAACGCCATCTAGGTCAGGAAAAACAATGGAAATCAAAGCACTCACGGCGGGCTTGTCCGTCTCGGAGCAAATCCTGCCGTCCGATTTACAGGCAATCAAGGACGCAGGGTTCCGGGCCGTTATCTGTAACCGCCCTGACGGTGAGGGTGCCGACCAGCCGACATTCCGCGAGATTTCGGACGCGGCCACGGCCCTTGGGCTCGAAGCGGCGTATCAGCCGATCGTGGCCGGTAAGGTGCAAGACAGCGACGCACAAGATTTTGCGAAGGTGTCGGCCGAATTGCCCGGCCCTGTGTTGGCCTATTGCCGGACGGGGACGCGCTCTGCGACGTTGTGGTCATTGGCGCAGGCCGAAACGCGCAGCGTGGCCGACATCCTCGCTGCGACGAAGGCCGCTGGCTACGAGATGGGCGGCGTCGTGCGGCGCATCGTAAATGGCGGCAGGACACCGACGGACACGGGCGATGCGTCGTTCGACGTGGTGATTGTGGGTGCGGGTGCGGGGGGTATTTCCGCCGCCGCCAGCCTGATTTCGCGGAAGCCGGACCTGAACATTGCGATCATTGATCCGGCGGACATCCATTATTACCAGCCCGGCTGGACGATGGTTGGCGGCGGTATTTTTGATGCGCAATCGACCGCGCGCACAATGGGGTCGTTGATCCCCAAGGGCGTGCACTGGATCAAATCGGCGGTGGCTGCGTTTGAACCGGACAACAATGCCGTCGTGCTCGATGGATGCCGTGTTGTGAAATATGACCGCTTGATCGTGTGCCCGGGACTGAAGCTGGACTGGAACAAGGTCGAGGGGCTGGTCGAGACGCTGGGCCACAACGGTGTGACGTCCAATTACCGCTATGACCTTGCCCCCTACACGTGGGAACTGGTCAGCCAGATGAAGGAAGGCCGCGCGATTTTCACGCAGCCGCCCATGCCGATCAAATGTGCCGGTGCGCCGCAAAAGGCGATGTATCTGTCCGGTGACGCATGGCATCGACGCGGTGTGCTCAACAACATCGATATCCAGTTCAACAATGCGGGCGGCGTGTTGTTCGGCGTGAAGGATTATGTGCCTGCGTTGATGGACTACGTCGAAAAATACGGCGCATCACTGAATTTCTTTCACACCCTCGTTGCGGTCGATGGCCCTGCAAAAAAGGCGTGGTTTGATGTGGCCAAGCCTGACATGCCGGTCGAGCGGATCGAGATGGAATTTGACATGATGCACGTCTGCCCACCACAGACAGCACCCGATTTCATCCGCGTGTCGCCCTTGGCGGATGCAGCGGGCTGGGTCGATGTTGATCAGGTTACACTGCGCCACAAGACCTATGACAACGTCTGGTCTTTGGGCGATGTGATGAACGCACCAAACGCAAAAACCGCCGCTGCCGCAAGGATTCAGGCGCCGATCGTCGCCGAAAACATGATCGCCGACATGAACGGTAAATCGCCCGTGTCGCAATACAACGGCTACGGGTCCTGCCCGCTGACGGTGGAGCGCGGCAAGATTGTGCTGGCGGAATTCGGGTATGGTGGCACGTTGTTGCCCAGTTTCCCGAAGTGGCTGCTGGACGGCACCAAACCAACCCGCGCGGCATGGCTGTTGAAGGAAAAGATGCTGCCGCCGGTCTATTGGAAGGCCATGCTGAAGGGGCGCGAATGGATGGCCAAGCCCGAAAAAATCATCGCGAAATAATACAAATACGGGCCGTTTCTGACGCTGTGTCAGGGGCGGCCCCACTGCTGCAGGCACACAAATGAACGAGACGTTAAAACGCTACCTGCCCATTATGACATGGGGTCAGGATTACACCCGCACAACGCTGTCCAACGATTTGATGGCGGCTTTGATCGTGACGATCATGCTGATCCCGCAGTCGTTGGCCTATGCGTTGCTGGCCGGTTTGCCGCCCGAGGCGGGTCTTTACGCGTCGATCGTGCCGATCCTGCTTTATGCCGTGTTTGGCACCAGCCGCACCTTGGCAGTTGGCCCCGTTGCTGTTGTGTCGTTGATGACGGCGGCGGCGCTCAGCAATATCGTCGAGCAAGGCACGATGGGCTATGCGGTCGCGGCGTTGTCGTTGGCGGGATTGTCCGGTGTCATGCTGTTGGCGATGGGGTTGCTGCGGCTCGGGTTTGTTGCGAATTTCCTGAGTCATCCGGTGATCGCGGGGTTCATCACGGCATCGGGGATCATTATCGCGGCGAGCCAGTTGAAACATATTTTGGGCATCAATGCCGAGGGCCATAACCTGCTGGACCTTGTAGTATCGCTGGTGCGGCACCTGCCGGAGACGAATTTTATTACGCTGGTGATCGGCGTTGCGGCAACCGCATTTTTGTTTTGGGTGCGCAAGGGGTTGAAGCCGCTGTTGGTTGGCATGGGCGTCGGGCCAACGGTGACGGGCATCGCAGTCAAGGCCGGACCGGTGGCGGTGGTCGTGGTGACGACGCTGGTTGTCTGGCTGTTCGGGCTGGCCGATTGGGGCGTCAAGATTGTTGGCGATGTGCCACAAAGCCTGCCGCCGCTGACGTTTCCCTCGCTGGATCTGGGTTTGCTCGGGCAGTTGGTGCTGCCCGCGTTTCTGATCTCGCTCATCGGGTTTGTGGAGTCGATTTCTGTCGCGCAGACACTGGCCGCCAAGCGTCGCCAACGGATCGATCCCGATCAGGAATTGATCGGCCTCGGCGCGGCCAACATCGGGGCGTCGCTGACCGGTGGTTTTCCTGTAACGGGTGGATTTTCCCGCTCGGTCGTGAATTATGACGCTGGCGCAGAAACGCCGGCCGCGGGCGCGTACACGGCGATCGGTTTGGCAATTGCCGCCCTCGCGCTGACGCCTTTGGTGTATTTTCTGCCTAAGGCGACGCTGGCGGCGACGATCATCGTGGCAGTCCTTAGCCTTGTGGATTTTTCGATCCTGAAACGCAGCTGGGCCTACTCGAAAGAGGATTTTGCCGCCGTGTCCGCGACGATCCTGCTGACGCTGGGGTTTGGCGTAGAGGTCGGCGTGTCAGCGGGTGTCGCGCTGTCGATCCTGTTGCACCTTTATAAATCATCGCGCCCGCATATTGCCGAGGTCGGGCTGGTGCCCGGGACAGAGCATTTCCGCAATATCCATCGCCATATCGTCATGACGAACCCTGCGATCGTGACGTTGCGGGTGGACGAAAGCCTGTATTTCGCCAATGCGCGCTACCTTGAGGACAAGATCCACAACCGCGTGGCCAATGATACGGACGTGCGCCATGTGATCTTGCAATGCTCCGCCATCAACGAGATTGACCTGAGCGCGCTGGAGTCGCTGGAGGTTATCAACGAGCGGCTCGACGAGATGGGCGTACAGCTGCATCTGTCCGAGGTGAAAGGCCCTGTGATGGATCGCCTGAAGGCCCAGCATTTCCTTGCGGAGATGACCGGGCAGGTGTTCTTGACCCAGTTCGAGGCTGTGCAATCGCTTAAGGTCGCGGTCTGACGCCCTTACTCGGCGGGCAGGTGGCCTTCGATCAATTGACGCAGGCCCAAGCGCGCACCAATGATGATGCAGACAAGCGCAAGGGGGGCGGAAAACGCGAGTAACGACAGCGCCGATAGACCCTGACCGACGCTGCACCCAAGCGCGAGGACCGCGCCGATGCCCATGAGGGCCGCGCCAAATATCTGGCGACGCAGCTCGCGCGGATCGTCGCACGCCTCCCATTTGAAATGGCCCTTGATAAGGCTGCCGGCAAACGCGCCCAGCCACACACCCGCAACAGAGCCGATGCCGAAACTGAGGGTTTGGCCACTGGCTGTCATGCCATAGAGCATGGTTTCGCCGACGGGCGCGGCGAAAGTGTGGGACACCAGCGTCAGCCCGTCAAAGCCGTTGCGCACCACATAGGTCATGCCGGCCCATGCAGAGACGACGGCGAGGCCGACGATCGTGCCCCAGAGGATGGATGTCGGGCTTTGGCGCAGGGCGGAGGAGGCGAGGGCGAGGGCGATAACCGCCACGCCGATGACGCAGCCGACGATCCATGCGCTGACGCCCAGTGTGGCGCCCAGCAAATGCGCAAGGCTCTGCGGGGCGGCCGCCGCGCCACCGGGAGGGAAGATTGCCACCCGCAGCACTGCCAACGGACCGGAGATCGTTGCATAGGCGGCGAGGCCCATAACCACGACGATGACGAACGAGCGCAGATCACCGCCCCCCAATCGCGCCACCGCGCCGTAGCCGCAGTTGCCTGCAATCGCCATTCCATAGCCAAACATCAGCCCGCCAAGAATGATGGCCAAAGGTGACCAGTTCTGGGCGAGGTAGAAAGAGCGGGTTTCATCGATATAGCCCAACCCGCTTAAGGCAAAGGTGCCCAACACGGCCGTGCCGATGGCCAGCACCCACATACGCAGGCGCACATCGGACCCGCCGTAGAAAAAATCCTCAATCGCGCCGAGGGTGCAAAACCGTCCCAAACGCGCGGCAAGGCCGAGCAGGATGCCACCGAATGCACCGATTAACGCAGCTACGTTTCCGTCGCCCCATGCGTCCAGCATTGGTGCATCCTCCTACTAGGTTAGTTGGTATTGGTTATTTGCAGAACAGGTCGTAAACGACTGATATGATCCGTTTGCAGCGGTCATCCGTCAAGCTGTAATAAATTGTCTTGCCTTCGCGGCGCGGTTGAACGAGCCCTTCAAGGCGCAATCGGCCCAGCTGTTGGGACACGGCGGCTTGCCGCGCAGACAACAAATCCTCAAGCTCGGTTACCGATTTTTCGCCCGTCGCGAGGTGGCACAGAATCATCATCCGCCCCTCGTGACCGATGGCTTTGAGGAAATTCGTCGCGCGCGTTGCGTTATCCAACATCGCGTCGAGGTCGGTCTCACTCATGTTTGGTTGGAGTTCTGGCAGGGCCATTACGATTGTCCGGTCATGTTGTTGCGAAGGACAAACGCCTGCACCTTGAGTTACGACACTTACATCAGTGGGCCCGGAATTGTCAGATGGCGTGACCGATGTTTCCAAAGTGTGTGTCATTTCTAACCAGCCGTTTCCAGTTCTTTGACGTCGAAGGGGATGTCGTTTTGCTCCAGCATCATGCCGAGCAGCCCCCAGAAGAAATCCTCGCCCGGGTAACCTTCGAGCCGGTTGGCCTCCACGCCGTCAATCAAGAGCACGAAGGTGGGCGTGAAATTGACGGAGCGCGCCAATGTGATGTCGTCCGGGATCGGGTCGGTGATGTCGATGCGGCGCAGGGGGGCCGCCGCGCCTTCGCCTGTCTTGTCGTAGATCGGGCCGATGTCACGGTTCCAAGCGGCGCACCACATGCAGCCGGGTTCTTCGGCCATCATCAGCACCGTTTCCGCCCGTAAGGTGGCAGGACCCACAGCCAGAAGTGCGCCGACCACAAATACAAATAAGCTGGTCAAAGGTCTAAACATTCACGTATCGTAATGTGAATCACGTGTTTTGACAAGGAATGTGACGTGCAAGAGATCACTTATCTAGGAGCGGCTTTTGCGGGCATCCTGTCGTTCTTCACGCCATGCATTCTGCCGATGGTGCCGTTTTATCTGAGCTATATGGCGGGCCTGTCGATGAACGAGCTGCGCGGGGAGGAGGATTTTCCGCCCGGCACGCAGCGCCGTTTGATCCTTTCTGCCGTTGCATTTGCCTTTGGCGTAACGACGATATTCGTTCTGCTGGGCATGGGTGCCACCGCTGTTGGCGGGGCGTTCGGGCAGTGGAAACAAGAGCTTAGCTACGTCGCGGCTGCGATCCTGCTGGTTTTTGGCCTGCATTTCCTCGGAATTATGCGTATTCCGTTGTTGTATCGTGAGGCCAAGATTGAAAGCAGCGCCAAGCCGTCTTCGATGATCGGAGCCTATTTGATGGGTCTTGCGTTCGGCTTTGGCTGGACCCCTTGCGTGGGCCCTGCACTGGCATCAATTTTGATGATTGCAGGCGGTATGGGCGATATCTGGCAGGGCGGAATGCTGTTGTTTGTTTACGGTATGGCGATGACATCGCCGTTTATCATTGCGGCTTTGTTCGCACGCCCGTTCCTTGGGTGGGCGCAGCGCAATCGCAAATACCTCGGATACGCGGAAAAGATTATGGGTGTGATGCTCATCGTCTTCGCGATCCTGATCGCGACCAATTCGATCAACTACATCGCGGCGTGGATGATCGAAACCTTCCCGTTCTTTGCAACCATCGGCTAAAGGAGTTTTGCCATGTTTCGGACACTGATCGTTATGTTTGCCCTGCTTGCCAGCCCGCTTATTGCGGTCGAGGTCGGCGATGATGGGCTGCACGAAGCTGTGTGGATCGAGGAGACGTTCAAAGACCTGCGCGAGGACCACGAGGAGGCATTGGCGCAGGGCAAGACCCTGATGGTGATCATCGAGCAGCGCGGCTGCATCTATTGCACCAAAATGCACGAAGAGGTGTTTCCCGACCCCGACATCGATGCCGCCCTGCGCGAGAGTTTCTACGTTGTGCAGATCAACATGTATGGCGACGTCGAAGTGACGGATTTTGATGGCACGGTGCTGCCTGAAAAAGACATGGTCCGCCGCTGGAACGCGCAATTCACGCCGATGATGATGTTCTTCCCTCCCGAGGTGGAAGATGGTGCCGTTGCCAGCCAGTCGACCATCGTCTCTGTGCCCGGAGCCTTCGGGAAGTGGACGACGCTGAATCTGCTCAATTGGGTGCGTGAAGACATCTACACGACAGATGAGTCGTTTCAACGCTACCACGCGCGCATTTTACAGGAACGTGGTGTCGTTGAATAACGCCTTGTAAAACAGGGAATTGTGGGGTGTTCACATCTTCACATTCAAATAAACGATTTTAATGTTGCGAGCATCTGGCGCGGTGCGCTACGGTATACGCAATCAGATTCAGGGAGGGATCATGAAGAAACTAATGCTGACTGCTCTTGCAGTTACGGCCGGATCGGTAGCCTTCGCGCAGACCGCCCCGTCTGACGTGGCGTATGGAGAATACGGTCAAATTGAAGCGTCTTTGTCTGGCACGCCAGGTGATGCGGCGGCCGGTCTGGAAGTTATGGTTGATCGCGGTAAGGGCAATTGCATTGCGTGCCATCAGGTTACTGCGCTCGACGAGTATCCATTCCACGGCGAAGTTGGCCCGTCACTTGACGGTGCGGCGGGTCGTTGGACTGAAGAAGATCTGCGCGGCATCGTGGCGAACGCCAAGATGACGTTCGAAGGGTCAATCATGCCTGCGTTTTACCGTGTCGACGGCTTTACCCGCCCCGGCAACGGATACACCGGTAAAGCTGCCGAAGGCGAGCTGGAGCCGGTTCTGACCGCTCAAGAAATCGAAGATGTGGTCGCATACCTTATGACGCTGGGCGAATAGCCAGCTTCACTTTAAGAAAACAGGAGAAACTATGAGCTTTACACGTAGAGACACGCTCTTGATGGCGATGGGGTCGGCTGTTGCGGCTGTCCTGCCATTCAAAGCGTTTGCAGACGTCGACGCTGACATCGCGGCCTTCACAGGCGGCGCGGATGTTGGCAGCGAAGGCATCACGCTGATCGCACCGGAAATCGCGGAAAACGGCAACACCGTGCCAATCGAAGTCGATGCACCCGGTGCCGAGGCGATTATGGTTCTGGCTGCGGGCAACCCGACACCGGCTGTTGCCACATTCAACTTTGGCCCGCTTGCCGCTGCGCAGTCCGCGTCCACCCGGATCCGTCTGGCAGGCACGCAGGACGTTGTTGCAATCGCGCGCATGCCTGACGGCAGCTTCGTTCAGGCTGCTCAGGAAGTAAAAGTCACAATCGGCGGCTGCGGCGGCTAAAGGGAGCAAAGACTATGGCAGAGAATGTAACACCCCGCGTACGCGTTCCGCGCGACGCTGCGGCTGGCGAAGCGATCACGATCAAGACGCTCATCAGCCACCCCATGGAATCAGGTCAGCGCAAAGACGGCGACGGCAATCTGATCCCACGGTCCATCATCAACCGCTTCACGTGCGAATTTAATGGCGAAATGGTCATTGACGTCACGCTTGAGCCGGCCATTTCGACCAATCCGTTCCTTGAATTTCAGGCCACCGTGCCCGAGGCCGGCGCGTTCGTATTCACTTGGTATGACGACGACGGTGACATCTACACCGACACTAAAGAAATCGCCGTTAGCTAAGCGTTCAAGCTCAGGGAGGGGCGAAGAATGAAGAAAACACTTATGAAGACCGGGGCCATATGCCTTGCTTTGGCACTGCCGTTTGGCAGTGCGATGGCAGATCAGGATGCGGATCTCGTTATCAACGGGGAAATCGAGATCACGGTGCGCGCACCTGCGCCCGAGCACCTCGAAAACCTGCGCGAAATCTATTCGGGTTGGACGTTCCGCTCGACAGAGACGCAAGCCTTTCAAATGGACGACTTTGAAAATCCGGGCATGATCTTTGTCGAACCGGCGATCGATGCATGGAACACTGTGGAAGGCGAAGCAGGCGAGTCCTGTGCAAGCTGCCACGGCGGACCTGAAGAAATGGCTGGCGTTCGCGCAGTCTATCCAAAATGGAACGACGAAGCCGAGGAAGTCCGCACCATCGCCATGCAGGTAAATGACTGCCGGACCGAACAGATGGGTGCCGAAGAATGGGCCTATGACAAGAACGATATGCTGAACATGGAGGCGCTTCTGGCGTCTGTATCGCGCGGCATGCCGGTCAATGTCGCGATCGACGGTCCTGCGCAGGCGACTTGGGAAATGGGGCGTGACATCTATTATACGCGCTACGGTATCCTCGAATTGTCCTGTGCCAATTGTCATGAAGACAATTATGACAACCTGATCCGGGCCGACCACCTGAGCCAGGGCCAGATCAACGGGTTTCCGACGTATCGTCTAAAGAATGCGCGTTTGAACGGGACACATTCCCGTTTCCGCGGCTGTATTCGTGATACGCGGGCCGAGACGTTTTCGGTCGGGAGCCCCGAGTTTGTGGCGCTTGAGCTTTATGTAGCGTCCCGCGGCAACGGTCTTTCTGTAGAAGGTCCGTCTGTCCGCAACTAAACCAACGAAGCCCGCGCCACGAAAGTGTGTGCGGGCTTTTCCATACCCTCATACATTCAGCTTTTAGAATACGAAGGCTGACCGAACGAACAGGATAACACTATGATCTCTCGCAGGGATTTCTTGCAGGCAAGCATGGCCGCCAGCGCGCTGGTTGGCGCTTCCGGTTTTGGCAACTGGGGTAAATTGGCGGCGCAGCAAATGCTGAGCCAGGACCAACTGCTGGAATTCGATACCTTCGGGAATGTGTCCCTGATCCACGTTACTGATATACACGCCCAGCTGAAGCCGATCTATTTCCGCGAGCCGGAAATCAACCTTGGTGTGGGCAGCAACAAGGGCGCTGTGCCCCACATCACCGGTGCGGATTTCCGCAAGGCCTATGGCATTGAGGATGGCAGCCCGTCGCACTACGCGCTGACCTACAACGACTTTTCGGCATTGGCGCAGACCTACGGCAAAATGGGCGGTATGGACCGCGTCGCGACAGTGGTAAATTCGATCCGTGCGGCGCGCCCTGACGCGCTGTTGCTGGACGGCGGCGACACATGGCACGGCTCCTACACCTGCTATCACACCGAAGGCCAAGACGTGGTTAACGTGATGAATATGCTGAAGCCGGATGCGATGACGTTCCATTGGGAGTTCACCTTGGGCAGCGACCGGGTGCGCAATATTGTCAACGATCTGCCATTTGCGGCGCTGGGCCAGAACATTTTTGACGCCGAGTGGGAGGAGCCAGCCGAGGATTTCAAGCCTTATCAGTTCTTTGAACGCGGCGGTGTGAAGGTCGCGGTGATCGGGCAGGCGTTCCCCTATATGCCAATTGCGAACCCCGGTTGGATGTTCCCCGAATATTCATTTGGTATCCGCGACCAGCGGATGCAGGAAATGGTCGACGAAGTGCGTGCAGCAGGGGCCGAACTGGTCGTTTGTCTGTCTCACAACGGGTTTGACGTGGACAAGGCGATGGCCGGTCGTGTCACCGGTATCGACGTGATCCTTGCGGGCCACACCCATGATGCGTTGCCCGAGCCTGTACTGATCGGCGACACGATCATCATCGCATCGGGGTCCAACGGCAAGTTCGTGAGCCGCGTCGATCTGGACGTGCGCGACGGCAAGATGATGGGCTTCCGCCACAAGCTGATCCCGATCTTCTCTGATGTGATCGAGCCGGACGCCGGGGTCACAGCGGTGATCGACGAGCAACGCGCGCCGTTCGAGGCCGAGTTGAGCGAAGTCTTGGGCAAAACAGCGGATGATACGTTGCTGTATCGTCGCGGCAATTTCAACGGCTCGTGGGATGA
>CBFHGD010000023.1:0-22036 GCA_965655275.1 Octadecabacter sp.
AGGATCAGGCCACGCAATGGCTCTGGACTTACAACAACGATCGGCCCAACATGGCCATCGGCGGGATCACACCCGCTATGAAACTAAAAATGGCCGCGTAGTTCTACAAGCGGACCCCATTAAAAATGGGGGGATTATCGGCCGAAGGATAATTCCAGCGGTTTTCTGTGTGGATTGGCCTCTCAGGCAACGGAGTCATAGGTACACCAATCGCGGAAAACAGCCACGCCCTTTGACAAGCGAGAAGTAACATTCTTCTGCGATCCGGTCATCCAGTCAGCCCAAAATGCAGCGCCCTAAACGAACGGAAGCTTATGAGAAAACAGCTTGTGGAACTTTACTAAGCTCGAAGGGCGGCTATGGGCCGGTTGCGCCAACAAACTGTCCAATGCTGCGCTAGCTCGGATGGCCGCGAAGAGCCCATTGTGTAAGTTTGATTTTCTGCATCGCAGCCAAAGTCTGCTTTCAGAAAACAGAAAAGTATGCCCCTGAAAACAGGACCCTCAGTGGCCATTGATAATGAAAACCGAACCCAAATGCTACTTCGTCAAAGCGATCATTAATGAGTTAAGCAGCAACCGCATAGCTCGATGATCTACCGTCCGGACAAACCACTCTTTTGAGAGCTGTAGCAACCTAACGCAAAGATAAGCTGATTCCCGGCGGCGGTCGGCAGTGAACGACTTGCGTCTGGCCAGCGGACGAATTGAGTTCTAAACGTCGCGGCTTTCGATTTTCAGTTTCGTGGCTCAAGATCGCTGAATAACCAATCGTGCTGTCACGCCCGTTGCGGAATCTTCGAATGTCAGCCGGCCACCATGCAATTTTGCAATTGTCGCTACAATTGTTAGGCCAAGCCCGTGGCCATCTATCGTTGTGGTATTCTCACCACGTTGGAACGGGGCCAAGAGCTTTTCAATCTCAGCGGCAGAACTTTCGGAGCCTTCATCTTCGATGATGATCGTCGCGGACTGCGCGTTTGCCTCCAGTGATACAGTCGCGCGGCGGCCGTATTTCAGAGCGTTTTCGATCAAGTTTGTGATGGCCCGTTCCAGCGAAACGGGACGGCCATAAACCACAGTGTCACGATCGTTGGACACCACGCCGTAGCCTTGGCGCGACATAAATATAGATTTCCCACCCTGAACAACGATGTCTTTGGCTTTGCGCAATGTCACTGGGCGGCCCACATCCTGGTAATTGGCGACGATGGCATCCAACAGCGACGTCAACGACAAATTACGAGGTTCTTCAACGCCCATTTCGACATGGGTATAGGTCAGCACGCTTTCGATGATGCCGGTCATGCTGTCGATGTCGGTTTCAAATTTCTGGCGCAAGTCTGCGTCTTGGATCAAAGCGGCGCGCAAGCGCAGTCGTGTGGCGGGTGTGCCAAGGTCGTGGCTCACCCCTGATAGGACGGCGGCACGGCCAGCCAATTGTTCGCGTTCAATTTCCAGATAGCTGTTAACGGCTATTATAATTTCTTGCAGTTCTTGTGGGCCAGTTGGGTCATAGCGGGTGGGGCCGCCGACGCGTCTACGATTGCGCAGCTGTCCCGCGAAGGACAGAAATGACATGGGCAAATTCAACGCAACGGTCATAAGAATGCCAGTTGCGACTACTGCCAAAAGCGCCGCAAGAATGCGACGATCCGGTGGGGCAGCGGCGCACCCCCAAATTGCGTTGCCTTCTATTTCGACCCAATCGGCATCACCCATGTGCGCCACGACAAACGGATCGTTACAGAATGTTGCCAGTTTTCGCGTGATCGCGCCCATGGTCTCTGCCGCTGTCTGCCCGTCGCGGTGCGGCAGATCCGCAAGACCGTAGGTCAAATCAGGTGCCAGAATGGCCATTGTAACGGAAGCCCCAGTGATCTGATTGACAACATCAGGCAAGATCGGAACAATCGTGATCCGCGGCGCCACCGGAGCACCCGCAATTTGGCGGAACGTTCCGTTTGTTGCGTGGACCTGATCGGCGGCAGGTAGAGGTGTGACCCTTATGCCCGCAGGCGAAGCAGTGCCGTTTTGCATTGCGTAATACAAGATCACGCCAGCGTCGTAGGCCGCTGTGCCATGTGCGCGCCAATCGGATGTGGATTTCCCCCACATCCAAACCGTGCCACCGCCCATCAAAAGCGCAGCGAGAACCAATACGGATCCTATCAAGCGCAAGCTGTTTAGAGGGTTATTCACGTGTCTGACACCATGACATCCACGGCGAAAACGTATCCAATACCGCGCTCAGTCTTTAAGATTTGCGGTTCCTTTGGGTTCGTTTCGATCTTGTTGCGCAAACGCCCTACCAAAACATCAATCGCGCGGCCTGTCGCCTCATTGGGTGATTGGCCTTCACCCGTGACATCCAGATTGGCCGCAATTTCTTCGCGTGTTAATGGGATGTGCGGGTTGGCGAGCAACACTTGCAACAACGCGGTTTCACGGTGAGACAGAGCGACCTGGACATTGGCGGGGGAAAGAACTTCACTGGTTTTGGCGTCATAGGTCCATCCATGGAACTGAAAGGTTTTGGTGTTCCGTCTGTGCACCAAGGATGCCGAGCGACGCGTGCGCGACAGCACCGCCTTGACACGCGCCAACAACAAATCTGGGTTGAACGGTTTGGCAACATAATCGTCCGCGCCGACAGCATACCCTTCCATGCGTTGGTGATCAGCGGATAAGGCCGACACCATAATGATGGGCACGTCTTGTTCGAGCCTCAGCAGTTTACAGATTTCCAATCCATTTTCATCGCCTAGCATTACGTCGAGCAAAACCAGATCGACGCGGCCAGCGCCGATGTGGTGGCGCACCTCGGCTTCACTTGCCGCAGGTAGGGCAATAGAACCGTTCTGTTGCAAAAATTGCGTCATCATTGTGCGCATTTCTGCATCGTCATCGACCACCAGTATGCGTGGAATCGTCATGTCTGTATCCCTCTTTGCAAGCCACTTAAGCTGCGGTTGACCAATCTTTACGTAACATTGTGCAACAGAATCGAGCCTTGCGTAACAAGTTGTAACAGCTGGCCCAGATTAATGCATGATGGGGGCGAAAGGCTGCCAGTCGGTAGTTGCATGGCTGACCACGGGGTATGAGGGTTGCGCCACCACGCCCACGATGGGCAATTCTTTGGGAGGAAACCAAAATGAAATCTTACGTATTGAGCACCGCATCTGCGATCGCCGTTTGTGCCGCCGGAGCAGCATTCGCTGACGGCCACGCAGAAGCTGAAGTTCTTCACTACTGGACATCCGGTGGCGAGGCGAAATCGGTTGCAGTTTTGCAAGAAGAGTTCGCTGCAAATGGCGGCACATGGACAGACATGCCAGTCGCTGGTGGCGGCGGTGACGCGGCTGGAACAGCCCTTCGTGCACGTGTTCTGTCCGGCAACGCGCCAACCGCGGCACAAATCAAAGGCCCAGCCATTCAAGAATGGTTCCAAGAGGGCGTTCTGGCTGATATTTCGTCCGTTGCAGAAGCCAACGATTGGGCAAACTTGCTGCCAGCTTCCATCGCAGCACACATGCAGTGCGAAGGCACTTGGTGCGCGGCTCCCGTAAACGTGCACCGCGTTGACTGGATCTGGGCAAACACTGAAATCCTCGCAGCCAACGGCATCGAGATGCCAACGACTTGGGATGAGTTCAACGCTGCAGCCGAAACACTGCAAGCCGCTGGCATCATCCCATTGGCCCACGGTGGTCAGGCTTGGCAGGACGCCACTGTCTTCGAAACTGTTGTTCTGGGTCTCGGCGGCGCCGAGTTCTATCAGGCCGCTCTTGTAGATCTGGACCAAGCAGCACTGACATCTGACACGATGGTCGCTGTGTTCGACCAGATGCGCAATATGCGCGGCTATGTTGACCCTAACTTCTCCGGTCGTGACTGGAACCTCGCCACAGCAATGGTCATGAACGGCGAAGCCGCTTTCCAGATCATGGGTGACTGGGCTAAAGGCGAATTCCTCGCAGCTGGCAAAGTACCAGGCGTCGATTTCACATGTGCCTCTACTCCGGGTGATGGCTACCTTTACAACGTGGACAGCTTTGCAATGTTCGCTGTTGAAGGTGACGGTAAAGCTGCGGGTCAGGAACTCTTGGCTGAGCTCATCATGGGGCCGAATTTCCAAGAAGTGTTCAACATGAACAAAGGCTCCATCCCCGCACGTACAGATGTTGATCTGTCCGGCTTTGATGAGTGCGCGCAGATATCTGCGGCTGACATGGCGTCCACAAACGACGGTGGTACTTTGATGCCGTCTTACGCACACGGCATGGCACTCTTTGGTGCACAGTCCGGCGCGATCACTGACGTTGTGACTGCGCACTTCAACTCTGACATGTCGTCTGCTGACGCTGTTCAGATGTTGTCCGACGCTGTCGCCAACTCCCAGTAATCATTTCGACGATTACGAAAACGGCCCTGTCCCAAACTGGGGCAGGGCCACCAATCAAAGGGGGGACTTCACATGACAAGATGGTTGCAAGACAACATGCCAAAGATCGTTTTGGCACCGTCATTCATCGCCGTCATGGTGTTTGTTTACGGTTTTATCGCTTGGACGGCTTGGGTGTCATTGACACGTTCGCGTCTGATGCCGCGTTACGAGCTGGATAGCTTTATCCAATATGAGCGCCTCGCCGCTTCGCCGCGGTTTGAAACCGCGATGACAAACCTGTTCATCTTCGGCGCGCTCTTCATCGTGATTGCTATGGTGTTGGGGCTGCTTCTGGCGATCCTGCTGGATCAGAAAATCCGCACCGAAGGCGCGATCCGCACGATTTATCTTTACCCGATGGCCCTGTCGATGATTGTTACGGGTACCGCATGGAAATGGATCCTGAATCCGGAACTGGGGATTGAGGCTACAGTCAAAGGCTGGGGATTTGCAAACTTTGAATTCGGCTGGCTGGTTGATCCCGACAAGGCGATTTATACGGTCGTGATTGCTGCGATTTGGCAAAGCTCGGGCTTTGTAATGGCGCTGTTTCTCGCCGGTCTACGTTCGGTCGATGAAGAGATTATCAAGGCCGCGCAGGTCGATGGTATCCCCACGTGGCGGGTCTATTCGGCGATTATCATTCCATCAATGGCCCCGATTTTCCTATCTGCGTTCATCGTACTCGCCCACCTTGCAATCAAGAGCTTCGACCTCGTCATTGCCCTCACAGGTGGTGGTCCTGGTTACGCAACCGATCTGCCTGCGACCTACATGTACGCAATGGCGTTTTCACGTGGTGACATAGGGCAAGCTGCAAGCTCGGCTATGGTGATGATGCTTGTCGTCTTCGCGATTGTTGTCCCTTACCTCTATTCAGAATTGAGGACGAAAGATGACTGATATGTCCTACAACCCGTCCCGCGGCCAAAGCCCTGCAACCAAATTGGTCTTGCGCTTTGTGCTCTACATCCTGCTTGGCTTGTTCGCGCTGTTCTATCTGATGCCGTTGTTTGTGATGATCACGACGTCGCTGAAATCCTTGGATGAAATCCGCACTGGTGATCTCGTGTCCCTTCCACGCGAAGTGACGTTTGATGCTTGGCGCACGGCTTGGTCCGGTGCTTGCACGGGCATCCAATGTGAAGGTGTACGGCCCTACTTCTTAAACTCGCTCCTGATCGCCATTCCCGCAGTCATGATCTCCACACTTATCGGCGCACTTAACGGCTATGTGGTGGCACAATGGAAGTTCAAAGGCGCAAACATCTTCTTTGCACTGATGCTGTTTGGCTGCTTCATTCCGTTTCAGGTGGTGTTGCTACCGATGGCGCGGGTGCTAGGTATGATGGGCATTGCAGGCACCATTCCTGGCTTGATCTTTGTGCATGTAATCTATGGCCTTGGGTTCACCACGCTGTTTTTCCGTAATTACTATGTCAGCATTCCTTCTGAGCTGACAAAGGCCGCTAAAGTTGATGGCGCTGGGTTCTTTCGGATTTTCTGGTCGATTTTCCTGCCGCTGTCGCTGCCGATTATCGTTGTGGCCGTCATCTGGCAGTTCACCCAAATCTGGAACGACTTCTTGTTCGGCGTGAGCTTTAGCCAAGCGGGGACACAGCCTGTCACGGTCGCCCTCAATAACATCGTAAATTCAACCACTGGAGTCAAAGAATACAATGTCGATATGGCCGCAGCGATCATCGCCGCCCTGCCGACGTTGTTCGTCTATGTCGTTGCTGGAAAATACTTTATCCGCGGTCTAACCGCTGGATCCGTGAAAGGATAATATCAATGTCTCCGATCCTCGAAGTAAAGAACCTGTTCAAGAACTACGGCGCGACCGAAGTTCTCAAGGATATCAATGTCTCAATTGACGAAGGTGATTTCCTAGTTCTTGTCGGCCCATCCGGCTGCGGTAAATCCACTCTGCTGAACTGCATCGCAGGCCTTGAACCGATCACAGGGGGGGACATGTTTATCGGCGGTCAGAGCATGACCAACGTCAGCCCAAAAGACCGCGACATCGCAATGGTGTTTCAGTCTTACGCTTTGTATCCGACCATGACGGTCGCCAAGAACATCACCTTCGGGATGAAAGTTCGCGGCATCGATCAGGCAACACAGGATGCCAAGCTAAAGCACGTGTCGACGCAGTTGCAGATTGAACCGCTGCTAAATCGTAAGCCTGGCCAATTGTCCGGTGGTCAGCGCCAACGTGTTGCAATGGGCCGTGCGCTTGTGCGTGATCCAAAACTGTTCCTATTTGACGAACCACTGTCCAATCTTGACGCCAAGCTGCGGGTTGAGATGCGCACCGAGATCAAGGCGCTGCACCAGCGGCTTGGCGCGTCTATGGTTTACGTCACACACGATCAGATCGAAGCCATGACACTGGCGACCAAGATCGTTGTCATGAAAGGCGGCATCATTCAGCAAATCGGCACGCCAGCCGAGATATATAATCGCCCTGCCAACCTGTTTGTCGCCGACTTCATGGGCAGCCCTGCGATGAATCTGATCCCAGCCAAAACAAAGGCGAACGGCAAAGGTATGCAAATCGAAATCGCACGCATGGACTCCGATCCGATTGTTTTGACAGACACGCGCAATACTGACTTGCCCGAGAATGTCATCGTCGGCGTGCGTCCCGAAGACATCGTGGACGCTGCCCTTGCTCGTACAGACGACACGCAACAGGCGGATTGTCTGATCGATATTGTTGAACCTGCAGGCGCTGATACGTTTGCTGTGATGCAGCTCGGCGGTAAACACGTCACCGCGCGCTTGCATTCTGAAACAACAGCCGCAGCAGGTAGTGAACAGCGTTTGGCGTTTGATCTTGGGAAAGTCTCTTATTTTGAACCCGAGACCGGTTTGCGCCTGAATTAACCGCATGCGTTTGGTAGCAGACATTGGCGGGACGAATGCACGATTGGCGTTGTGCAAAGACGGTGCAATCGTCCCGCGAACCGTTCGCAATTTTCGCAATGACGACTGGGCGCATCTCTACGATATCGTAGAGGCCTATCTGAATGAGCACGTGACCAATCCGCCGGACGACATGGTAGTCGCCGTTGCGGGGCCGGCTCACGGCGATCGTGCGGTGCTGACAAACCGGAAGTGGACAATTCTAAAGACCGAATTGCTCCACCGGTTCGGCTGTAAGCATGTGGTTCTGGTCAATGATTTGTCTGCACTTGGGTATGCGGTTTCTTCAATGCTCCCAAACCAGTTGCGGCGCATCTTTAACGGTCCCGCGTTGCCGTCCAAGAACGGGCAATCTTTGGTCGTTGGGATCGGGACGGGATTTAACGTGAGCCCTGTGTTGAGTACACCCAACGGCGTTCATTGCCTCGCCGTCGAGGCAGGGCATATTTCAATGCCGAAAGACGTGTCGGAAATGCTTAAGGCAATCGGTCATTCGCCAGACCCGTTTCCAACGATTGAAACGCTGTTTTCAGGGCGCGGCTTAACATTGTTTTGCCAACAGGTTGCCGGCGAAGATACCTTGCTCGGAACCACTGCGATCCAGTCCTACAAGACGTCATGCAACTCTGCCATTTCGAACGCCGTTGATCACTACGCGGCACTGATTGGACAGCTGTTGCGCGATCTGTCGCTGGCCTATATGCCGACTTCTGGCGTCTACCTTGCAGGCAGCGTCGCCAGAGCTGTTGTAAACACATCTGCAGCCCGACTTGTCGATGTTTTTGTGCAACCTTGCGACATTCTTGGCGCGCGCACACCCAGTCTGTTCACAATCGAGGACGACTTTGCGGCACTCTACGGATGTGCCGCCTATGATCTGAGAATGTGAGGTTGATTGCAGTTTCTAACCCGAACCACATCGCGGTTCGCATGAATGTCAGTCACTCTAGGCTTATGAGCTCGTAGTGCAAACTCATGATGTTTTGAGACGGTGGAGCATTCAATGCGCGCAAAGGGCGTTCTCGTACACACCTGATGACTGTATTCAAACAGGTAGTCCGGGACACACTATCATTTCAAATGACCACGGTCTGCTTTCGAATTCTTTGACTTACCACTTGGCCTTGAAGCAAAATTCAGACGTCTGGCAAGGTGTGTTTTGCTGCGTTTGCAGCACTAATAAAGCGGCCATTGAACGAGAGTTCTCCAAGGTCGGTTTTGTCCGCACTGCGGTCATCTGGACAACCTGAAATCCTACGGTTTCGACCAAGGTCCGCTATGCGGGCTGCGACCGCAGCATCCCTGCCGGTCGTTGGACGGCGGCTTTGGGCCGTTCTCACCACCGGACAACCAAGATCAAGCTGGCATGGTTTAAGGCGCCTCTGCAATTAATGGAGCACAAAAAATATTGAACATCTTAGAGCTTGGGTTTCGAAAGGGCGCGCAGCGGGCCTTCGTTTGGAGTTTTGAAAGAGGGCAACGCGCCTCTTCACCGGAGAGACATAAAGAATTTCGCAGAAATTTTATGGCTAGTAGGTTCAAGCGCAGCGCCGAAGTCTGATCTGGTTTTCTGTATTTTACGAACCATGAGGCTTTGCTTCGCGCTTATTTATTGGCTGGTTCAGGAGCCTTCCGCCGCTCCACCACGGGCTCAATGAAAAGGGTGTATCCACATGAAGGATAGCTTGGATGTTGAAGAGAGTTTTGTACTTTCACGGTTAGCCCTGACCCTGAAGTCATGAATGACATGACCTCAAAATCCCGCCTCGCAAATCCAAATTCACTGGCAGCCTCAGTTCGCCTCAAAGCTCGATCCTTGCAGCGTGCTTATGGCCAACGCCGACATGATTTCCGGATCGGCCGACAACCTAACTACGTCGACAAAGACCGGACACTCCTAAACCGGGTTCTCATTGAGCCACGTCCGCTGCCCAAGATCAAGAAGGAGATAGAAAGGTTACGCCGCTCAAATGGTGCGAAGAGGGCAATGAAATCTGATGCTGCGGTAGTATCGGCTGGCGTTATAACTTTTGGGCATAAGGCTGCTGAATTGTTTGCCCGCCTCTCTCCTGACGAACAAGATGCAGCCCTTCTGGAACTGGTGACGGCCATTGCGGATAAGCTCGGAACGCATGTGGAAGCCCTGGTTGTTCATCTCGATGAAACTAGCCTTCACGCCCATTTTGAGATACGCGCTTACGATGGGCGCGGTGTTCCGGTCAGCAAGGTTGCGACGTTTAAAGTGATGTCTGAACTTCAAGATATGACCGCGGATATCATGGCTATACATTGCCCCGGGATCGAGCGCGGACATAAGAAATTTGATCGCATCAAGGCAGGTGCCGACTTTGCCGACACACTCAACAGGTCGGTGAAACAGCTACACCAAGACTTGCCCGCAGAGATCGCGGCGCGGCAAGCAGAGCTGGCGGACCTTGAAGGACAGCAGGTCAAGCTGAGCGCTTCAGTGGACAAGACTCGAGGCTATCTTCGGAAACTCAATGCTAAGGATGAGCTAAATGAAAAGGAAGCAAAGCGTCTAAAAACATATGAGGCGCGCCTCGCCAAAAAGGACGTAGAGCAAGCATCACTTGAGCAGCGGCATCTCCAAATTATGGCTCAGTTATCAACTGCGCAAGACGCCCTCAAAAGCCGCGAGATTGCGGTAATGCAAACAGAGGATGTTGCGCGTGTTAAGATGGAGGCAGCTAATGCGAGCCTGGCCGCAATCGATGCCGTTGCACAAGAACTGGAGGGCGGGACAATGGCGCGAGATGATCAAGGTAAGATCACGATGAATGACCCCAATCCGGTGAGGGCAGCCCCCAAGGGCCTTGCTAAACGTCTTGTTCGGCTGGCTGGGCGTTTCCTGAAACTCCAAGATCGAATGGTGCAAAAAGAGGGGTATCTGGATAAACTTGCCGCGGCCTTGAAGAGTTTGCTTGTACGTGATGATCTCCTCGATCACGCCCGCGCTGAAGGTGAAAAGCTACGACAAGAATTGGATGATGGTCCGGAGTTTTAGGGGCAGATGTCTAAAAGAGAAACCGTCGCTCTCGGCCCAAAGCTGCCGTTCGTTGTCTACTTGCTGTGCTGCCGTGCAGCGCGTCAAAGCGGATGGGGTAGATGGCTCCTGCTCCACCGGCGTCGCAATGCGCCATAATGCAGTTGTCTATCACTGCTAGGAAAGTAGCCACCCAATGCAAGTTACAACAGTCGGCCTAGATTTGGCCAAGAACACCTTTCAGGTGCACGGGATCACAGCGGACGGGAGCGTTGCGTTCAACAAGTCACTTCGGCGTGCCCAGCTTTTGCAGTTTTTCGAGAACCTTGAGCCATGTCTCATCGGTATGGAGGCCTGCGGATCCAGCCACCACTGGACGCGGCAGTTTCGGAAGTTGGGCCATGAAGTCCGATTGATGCCTGCGATGTACGTGAAAGCCTATGTCAAACGAGGCAAGTCTGACGCCATCGATGCAGAAGCAATCTGCGAGGCTGTCACGCGCCCCACAATGCGCTTTGTGGCGATCAAGACCGAAGAGCAGCAGGGCGTCCTGTTCCTCCACCGTGCGCGCGATCTGGTCGTGCGGCAAAGGACCCAGCTCAGCAACATGCTGCGCGGCCTGCTGTGGGAGTTTGGTATCATGATTGCCCAGGGGATTGGGAACGATGTGAAGTTTGCAAAGGCGGTGCTGGACGGAGATCGCCCGAGCATTCCTGAAGTCGCCATCGATGTCCTGACAAACCTGTGCAACCAGATGGTTGCTTCGCACTTGCGCATCCTCTGGTACGATAAACGCATCCTGCTTGAAGGTCGTAGAGACCCAAAGGTTATGTTGCTAAGGACCATTCCTGGGGTCGGACCTGTTACCGCCTCGGCCATTGTTGCGACAGCGGGCGACGGGCATCAGTTCCGCAATGGACGAGAATTTGCCGCCTGTCTGGGACTGACGCCGATCAACCGATAAAGTGGAGGCAAGGAACGTCTCGGGCGCATCTCCATGACGGGAGATCGATACCTCAGGCGCCTTTTGGTTACTGGCATGACCGCCCGATTGAACCAAATGAAGGTCAATCCCGACCGCGTCGACCCTTGGGCAATGGCATTACGTGAACGCAAGCCTCCACGCGTTGCTACCGTTGCCATGGCAGACAAAACCGCGCGCATCATCTGGGCAGTTTTGAACCGAAACGAACGCTACAGACCTCAGACAGCATAACCAAAGAGAAGGAACACTAGAGACGCAAGACAAATGAGATGATGGAGCAATGTCAGCCCGCCAACCAAGACACCCCGTCGAATGTCAGGGACACCTCGTTGTCCGCGAAGCGGTTTGGGACTCGGCCAGCGGAAAACATCAGGGCCAGCAGCCATGTGCGCTGCGCAAACAGGCCGGACACACGACTGCATCTGACAGGCACTCCAATCAGCTCAAAAAATGTCTTGCTATGCAGGAGCCATCCACACAGGCCATTCGCTGCGCCAGCAAAATCAGAGCCTCGTCGGATGACTGCAACGCGGGACTCTCCGCTCGTTGGTACGGTCAGCAGAAAGCTGCTTCTGATTGCCAACGACCAGAAAGTTGTTTGGCATGTCTGCAATTCACCGTTCACTTAAATCCGGTAATCATGTCAGGACTTCTAATATGAAAAAACCGTAACCTTGGCCGTCCTTAAATCCACTCAGGCACGGACCTACGCGACCCTGGCTGGTCAATCTTGGAAAGCTGTCCATTACGAGATTGCGATCCCTGCCGGTTTATCCAAGGACATGTGCGGCGAACGACCGACAGATTGGATCAGGCAGACGCGCGCTGGATGATGCTGAACCCAAGGTCGATTGTGGTCTGTTTGACCGCCCTTCGCGCGATTCGGTCAAGCAAGGCGTCCGCCGCGTCCTGCCCCATCTTGGCGCGGTCGACCCGCACCGATGTGAGTGCGGGCTCTAGGTGGGCTGCGAAATCTTGATCTCCGAAACCGATCACCGCCAGGTCCTGCGGGATGCGCAGACCCCGGGTTTGAGCCTCGATCAGCACGCCTTGGGCAATTAGATCAGAACTGCAAAACACGACCCCAAGTTTCTCCGAGGGTTTTTCGAGAAGTTGCGCCAGCGCTTTCCTGCCTCCAGCAAGGCTCGCTTGGCTTGGCAGCGTGACCATTCCGACTGGATTGCCGCTCTTACGTTCAAAACTTTCGGCGAAGGCGTTTGCCCGGCGCAAGGCGCGATCATCATTGGCAGAAATGCAACAGGCATGATCGTAGCGCGCACCGATGGCAAACTCGGCAACTTCACGGCCCGCGTCCTGATGGGAAAAACCGACACAAAGATCAATTGGGCTTTCCGAGAGGTCCCAAATCTCAACAACAGGGATATCGGCCCCCAGCAACATGCGACGCGCCTGTGGTGTATGATTGATTCCGGTCAGTAGCATCGCATCGGGTCGCCGCGAAAGGTGGCTTGAAATCGCGGCCTGTTCCTCTTCCTGGTCAAAACCGTAGCCGGACAGCAAGACTTGATAGCCATGCTCGCGCATCCGATCAGAAAACTCTTCTATGAACGCCGTGTATATGATGTTCGTGATCGAAGGCACCAAAGCTGAGATCAGCTTCGATCGGTTGGACGCAAGCGCTCCTGCAACAGCGTTCGGCACGAAGCCCGTGATCTCGATCGCCTCGCGAATCCGACGGAGCGTTTCGGGCGAGACCTTTTCGGGGTCCGACAAGGCGCGCGAAACGGTGACCTGGCTAACGCCCGCCATACGGCCGACCGCCTCCATCGTGACGCGGGCGTGACCTGCCTTTCCCTTGGTATTGCCGTCCCCGTCTGCCATGCGACCCGCTATATCCCTCCGGTGCGCCCCCGAACAGTCATTCAACATGCATTGCCTGCACCTTTTGCCGACGCGACAATATGATGGAGCCCGCCAGTGATCCGACAATAAGCATCCAAAGCACTAACGCAATCCAGCTCTTGGTGAAAAAGATCGTCAGATCGCCGAAGCTCTCAAGCGATTTCACAAAATATACCTCCGCCGAAGGCCCGAGAATGAAGCCAATGATGAACGGCGCAACCTCAAGTCGAAGTTTGACGAATAGCCAGCCCAGCAGGCCGAAGATCAAAAGTGTCCAGACATCGAACATGATGCCGTAGCGGATCGTATATGCACCGACCACGCACATCATCAGGATGATCGGGAACAAGATGTGTTTCGGCACGGTCACTACCAGCGCAATGCGCCGGATCGCGACATACATCATCACGAACATCGCGATATTCGCCAACAACATCGCGACGATCATCGCGCTCCACGTATCCGGGTTGTTGCCGATGAACAGCGGACCAACCTGAATGCCCTGCAAGGTAAAAGCGCCGATCAAGATTGCCGTCGTGCTGTCGCCCGGAATACCGAGCGACAAAAGCGGCACGAGCGCCCCACCCGTCAAGCCATTGTTTCCGGATTCGGAGGCGACGATGCCTGCAGGCTCACCCGTCCCGAAGCGCTCGGGATGTTTCGAGAACGTCTTAGCGTTCGTGTAGGACAAAAGCGACGCCGCAGACCCGCCGACGCCGGGCAGAATGCCGACGAAAGTACCGATGCACGATGACCGCACGAGGTTCCCGATCTGATTCTTAAAGATGCGGAATGAAAATGTGCTCTTGCCCGCGACCTTCAAATCGTCGCGTGAATGGCCTTTCGGCACGCCGATCTCCGCCTGTTCAAGAATTGCGGCAAGACCAAACAGCCCGATCAGAACGGGCAACAACGAAAAGCCCGTCTCCATGATGTCCCAGTCGGACGGAACGATCCGCATCTTGCCGTTGCCGCCGTCGGACACGTCATACTGGCCGATCAGCGATATGAAAATCCCCAGAAACCCCGAGAAGATGCCCAGTAACAGGTCCTTGGACAAGGCGGCCATGACCGTGAGGGCGAAGAAGATGATGAGGAACTTCTCGACGAAGGAAAATTCAATCGCGAAATCCGCGAGGGTCGGCGCGAACAGAAACAGAATCGCGAGCGATATCAGCCCGCCGATGGTCGAGGACACGATGCCGATGCGCAGCGCCTTCTCGCCCTCGCCCTTCTGGGCCATCGGGTAGCCGTCGAACGTCGTGGTGATCGAGCTTGGCGTGCCCGGAATGCCCAGCAGGATCGCCGGGACAAGCCCGCCGGAGATGCCCCCTACATAAAGGCCCAGTAAAAGCGCCAAGCCATTGTCGAGCCCAAGTGGATAGGTCAGCGGCAGGCAGACCGCCACGGCCATCGTCGCGGTCAGACCGGGGATCGAGCCGAAGACGATCCCCATGAAGGTGCCGCCGACGACAAGCATGCAAAAGAGAGGGGTGAGGAATTCAAACATCAGGGCAACGACAGAAAGAAAACGTAATAAAAGAGGTACCACGCGACGGGCGGGGAGACGGCGGCCAGGATCGCGACAGGGATGATGTCGCGCCACGAGCGTTCATGCAGGTAAAGCACGCCAATAGAGAAGACGTAGGGGATCGAGCAGATCAGAAAGCCCAGACCTGTGTTTGGCCAGATATTCCCGACCGGCACCATCAAGCTGAAATAGAGCACTGTCAGCACGATCGTCCCGAAAAAGCGCGGCTTATCCATGTCCGCAAGGGTCGTCCGCCAAGCCGCAGGGGCCTGCGCGACCAGCGCGCGGTCTCGAAGCAAAATAGCAATCCCCAGCACCCCGACAACGATGGCGATGAGGGTGGGGAACACCAGATGGGATGTCTCGAAATCAATCGACACTTGGGTGAGGGGTCCCATTTGGACCTCCTTATAAATCGGGAATAACCCCGCCGGATAGCCCGGCGGGGTTCGATCAAGATTATGAGATCTGTTGGATCACATCGCGATAGGTGTCGCGCTTGGCCGTCAGATGCTCACGTGCTTCGGAAAAGCTCTTGAAATTGGGAATAAAGAAGGACCCAAGCTGACGTTCCTGGATGGCGCCGCTGGCGTAGACTTCTGTCAACGCTTCGTCGATCTGATCAATGATTGCGGTGTCCATTTCCGGGTTGAACAGGAAGAAGAATTCCTTGTCGAAGGTGAAATCGCGCTCACCGTCCAGCGTGACGGAAGTTTGCGGTGAAGCATACTGCAGCAGGTCGTCGCGCGTGGTGTCGCCCATGCCTTCGGCGGGGGCCTGTGCCAATGTTTCGGGGCGTGCCGTGATCCACGTGAACTTCATCGCGGTGCGGTCGTCCTCGGGCAGTTGGGTGAACTGCTCGTTAGCCTGAATGGAACCGTTAATACAGTCGGCAAGGTCGTCCCACATCGCTTGGTTCTTGTCGGATTGACCACCCGTATTGACGGCGACCAGATTTGCCTCGGATCCCGGCGCGCGCACGCGTGCCGCGTTCTTCATGGCTGAGAAACCGATCTCGGATACGCCGCCAGGCTGAATGGCGACGCGCACACGCTCGCCCGCTTCGATAGCGTTGAAGATGTCTTCCATGGAGTTGTAGGCCGAGGCTTTCGGCACGAGGTAGGCGTTGCCCGGATTGATCGAAACCGTCTGCCCGACCGTGTAGGTCGCGAATGGATCCTCGTACCCTTCGCGCCCGTAGAGGTGGCCAAGGTAGGATTGATCGTGGAACATCATCAGCGTGGTGCCACGGCTGTCGCGCTCAAGAGCACGGAAGCCTTCAGAGGCACCGACTGCGTCAACTCGAATGTTGATGCCGAGATGATCTGCTAGAGCACCTGCCACGATTGATGAGTTCTGATAGGTGTCGCCACCGGTCGATGTCGACCCGATTACAAGGCGAACGTTGCGTGGAAGCTGCTGTGCACAAGCAATGGACGGCGCGGCAAGCGCGATCGTCGCGGCGGCACCCGATTGCAAAATGTTACGGCGTGTCAGTTTCATGGTTTTCCTCCCGGATGGCCACCCAAAGGCAGCACTGTAATAACACTCCTACGGCTCTCAGCCGCATAGCTCAGCGTATATGTATACGCATTCATGACCGCTATCACTTTGGAAACTCGGCTGTCAACTTCTATTTGAAGGCATTGTATATCAAATGCAGTGGCGCTGTTTCTTGTTGACATTCTTTTATGAATGCGCATACATCCTATCAGGAATCGGAGGACCGCCCATGCCCATATCACCGGACAAATTAAGAAGCGCGCGCTGGTTCGCGCCGGACGACTTGCGCTCGTTCGGGCATCGCAGCCGTATGATGCAGCTGGGCTACGCGGAAGAAGAATTTCGGGACAAGCCTATTATCGGCGTTCTTAATACATGGTCCGAGATCAACTCATGCCATGGCCACTTCCCCGAGCGGGCCAAAGAGGTCAAGCGTGGCGTCCACCAGTCTGGCGGCTTCCCTATTGAGATGCCGGTTCTGTCGGTAGATGAACAATTTACCAAGCCCACCTCAATGCTCTACCGCAACATGCTTGCGATGGAGACAGAAGAGGTCATCCGGTCCCATCCCTTTGACGGAGTGATTCTGATGGGTGGATGTGACAAGACCACACCCGGACTGATCATGGGTGCGCTGAGCGCGGGCGTGCCCTTCATTTTCCTGCCTGCCGGTCCGATGTTGCGAGGTAACTACGCGGGCCAGATCCTCGGTTCGGGGTCGGACGCTTGGAAGTACTGGGATGAGCGTCGTGCGGGCAATATTTCAAAAGAACAGTGGCAGGGCGTGCAGGGCGGCATCGCCCGCTCGCACGGGGTGTGCATGACGATGGGAACGGCCTCGACCATGACGGCCATCGCGGATTCCTTAGGTCTTACGTTGCCCGGAGCGTCCTCCATCCCCGCCGTCGATGCGAACCATTCAAGAATGGCGAGTGCCTGTGGGCGACGGATCGTGGAAATGGTCTGGGACGGCTTCCAGATGGGCGACGTTGTCACAGATGCCAGCGTCAGGAACGCGGCCATTGTTGCGATGGCCACCGGGTGCTCGACCAACGCCGTCGTCCATCTGATTGCAATGGCCCGCCGTGCTGGCGTTGAGCTTACGCTCGACGACCTCGATGCGCTCGGGCGTACCACGCCGCTCTTGGCGAATGTCCGCCCCTCGGGCAAGGACTACCTGATGGAGGATTTCTTCTATGCGGGCGGGCTTCTGGCGATGATGAAACAGATCGCGGACAGGCTCGACACCTCGTGTCTGACAGTCAACGGTGAGACGGTGCAGGCCAACATCGCCGACGCACAGGTCTACAACGATGACGTAATCCGGCCCCTGTCGAACCCCGTCTATCACGAGGGCTCTCTCGCGGTGCTGCGGGGCAACCTCGCCCCCTTGGGTGCGGTCATCAAACCTGCGGCCTGCGATCCGAAATATCACGTCCACGAAGGGCCCGCGCTGGTTTTTGACAGCTACGCTGAGATGAAAAAGGCCGTGGATGACGAGGATCTGGATGTAAGTCCGGAACATGTGATGGTCCTGCGCAACGCCGGACCGCAGGGTGGGCCAGGGTTCCCCGAATGGGGGATGTTGCCGATTCCCAAGGCGCTGCTCAAGCAGGGGCACCGGGACATGTTGCGCATTTCCGACGCGCGGATGTCGGGTACGTCCTATGGGGCCTGCGTCCTGCACGTTGCCCCGGAAAGCTTTGTTGGCGGTCCGCTGGCCCTGCTTCAGACCGGCGATATCGTCCGCATGGATTTGCCGAACCGGACGCTGGATATGCTGGTAGATGAAAAAGAGATCGAACGTCGGAAGGCCGCTTGGACCCCGCCTGAACCACGATTTCAGCGCGGGTGGGGTTGGATGTTCTCCAAGCACGTGGGTCAGGCCGACACCGGTTGCGACTTCGATTACCTGACGAGGGACCATGGCGAAGCCGCCGGTGAGCCCGACATTTTTTGACAGGAGGCCCCATGGCCCTCGATCTCGACACAGCACTTACAGGCATCTCGGGTATCCTCGTGACACCCTACGACCGCGACGGCGACATCGCGCCCGGCAAACTGGCTCCGATCATCGACCGTGCCCTTGACACGGGCGTTCACATGCCTGTCGTGAACGGAAATACCGGCGAGTTCTACGCCCTGACCACAGACGAGGCCTGCACCATGGTCCATGAGGTCGCAGACATGATCGGCGGACGTGCGCCATTGCTTGCAGGGGTGGGCCGGGGGCTGCGGGACGCCTGTCGCCTCGCCAAAGCCTCGGCCGATGCCGGTGCCACCGCACTTATGGTACATCAACCACCCGACCCGTTTGTCAGCCCACGCGGGACCGTTGATTACCTAAAGGCCGTAGCAGACGCTGGCGATGGCCTGCCGATCATGCTCTATCTGCGTAACGATGCGATGGGCACCGTCGCGATTGCGGACCTGTGCAACGTCGAAGGCGTCAAGGGTGTAAAATGGGCCACGCCCAATCCCCTGAAACTTGCAGCCGCCATTGATGCCTGCAACGACCAAATCGTGTGGGTTGCGGGACTTGCCGAAGTTTGGGCGCCACCGCTTTATGCCGTCGGCGCACGCGGTTTCACATCCGGCCTGATCAACGTCTGGCCCGAGCGCTCCGTCGCGATTCATGCAGCACTTGACGCCGGCAACTACATACAGGCAAACACGCTTATCGCTGACATGCGTGCGTTCGAAGACATCCGCGCGGAAGAGCAGAACGGCACCAACGTCACGGGCGTCAAGGCTGCGCTTCAGGCGCAAGGACACGACTGCGGGTCAACGCGGCCGCCCTCGGCTTGGCCTCTAACCCCCACACAACAACATCAACTTGACAACTTCATGGCCGCGAACGGCCTGACGCAAGGACGCACATAATGACCGATCATCCGCTGAACCCCGAAACCAAATCCAAGCTGGAGCAGGTGTCCGTCGCAACGCTCGCGACAGCGCTTTACAAGCGGGGCCTGCGCAATCAGGTGATCCAGGACGTGCATCCGCTGTCCCGAAAAGGTCGCAACATGGTCGGCCCGGCATTCACCCTGCGCTACATGCCCGCCCGCGAGGACCGTAACCAGTTGGTCGAATTCCGCAATCCTGACCACCCGCAGCGAAAGGCGATTGAAGAATGCCCCGAGGGGCATGTCTTCGTCATGGACAGCCGCAAATCGGCATATGCTGCCAGCGCGGGCGACATCCTGATCACGCGCCTGATGATGCGCGGTGGCGCGGGCGTCGTGACCGATGGTGGCTTTCGTGATGCGATGAACATCGCGGAACTGGATATGCGCGCCTATCACATGCGCCCCTCTTCGCCGACCAACCTGACCACGAACGAGGCAATCGAGATCAATTGTCCCATCGGCTGTGGCGACGCGCCGGTGTTTCCGGGTGACATCGTTGTCGGAGACGACGACAGCGTCATTATCATTCCTGCACACCTTGCCGACGAGATCGCCGACGAAGCGATCGAGATGACCGCCTACGAGGATTTTGCACTCGAACAAGTGGAGGGTGGGGCCACGATCATCGGGCTCTATCCGGCCACCAAAGAAGAAAACCTCGATAAATTCGCCGAATGGCGCAAAGCAAACAACCGCTAGGACACCGCTATGCTCGATGATTTGAAATTCACCTCCCACGGCAAACACCTTATCGCAGGCGATTGGGTCGCCTCGGACGCTAAGTTCGAGAACGAGCCCGCCAGTGGCCCTGCACAACAGTTCTCGGTCGGAACGCCCGATCTGGTGAACTCAGCCTGCGAGGCAGCGGAAGAGGCGTTCTGGTCCTACGGTTATTCGACCCGCGCCGAACGCGCGACCTTCCTGCGCGCCATCGCCCACGAGATAGAGGCGCGCGCCGAATTGATCACGGAAATCGGGTCGCGCGAAAGCGGCCTGCCCGAGGCACGTCTGCAGGGGGAGCGCGGGCGGACAGTCGGCCAACTGCGGCTGTTTGCCGATCACATTGAGGCGGGCGACTACCTTGACCGCCGTCATGACGAAGCCCTCCCCGACCGCGCGCCCCTGCCCCGGCCCGACCTGCGGATGATGCAGCGGCCCATCGGACCGGTGGCCGTCTTTGGTGCCTCGAACTTCCCACTCGCGTTCTCTACAGCCGGTGGCGATACGGCGGCGGCACTTGCTGCGGGCTGTCCTGTCGTGGTCAAAGGCCATTCGGCCCATCCAGGCACGGGCGAAATCATCTCCGAGGCGATCCATGCTGCCGTCACGTCCTGCGGCGTGCATCCCGGCGTGTTCTCAAACATTCAAGGCGGCAAGCGCGACGTCGGCACAACACTGGTTCAGCATCCGCTGATCAAAGCGGTCGGATTTACGGGATCGCTGGGCGGCGGTCGTGCGTTGTTCGACCTGTGCGCGCAGCGGCCAGAGCCTATCCCGTTCTTCGGCGAACTGGGCTCGGTCAACCCGATGTTCCTGCTCCCCGAGGCGATTGATGCGCGTGGCGACACCATTGGTGCGGGGTGGGCCGGATCGCTCACGATGGGCGTGGGCCAGTTCTGCACAAACCCCGGTATCGCGGTGGTCATCGATGGCCCGGATGCCGATGCCTTCGTCACCGCAGCCAAGGCCGGACTATCAGACGTCGGCGAGCAAACCATGCTTACCGACGGTATTGCCACGGCATACCGCGACGGGCGTGACCGGGTGTCCGGTGCATCAGGCGTTCAGGAAGTCCTGACCTCCACTTGCGACCTACGCAGCGCGACGCCCTACCTTTACGAGACAGACGGCGCGACATGGCTTGCAAACGATGAACTCGGCGAAGAGGTCTTCGGCCCTCTCGGTCTTGTCGTTCGGGTAAAGGATCCCGAAGAGATGATGGCCGTGGCAAAATCGCTCGTCGGGCAGCTTACCTGCACCCTGCATATGGATGACGCTGACACAACGTTGGCACACAAGTTGTTTACGGTCTTGGAACGCAAAGCGGGCCGCATTCTTGCCAACGGTTTCCCTACAGGCGTTGAAGTGTCCGACACCATGGTCCATGGGGGCCCCTATCCGGCTTCCACCAACTTTGGTGCCACATCCGTGGGAACGCTGTCGATCCGGCGGTTCCTGCGTCCCGTTTGCTATCAGAACATCCCTGACAGCATCCTTCCAGTCGATCTGAGCTGATGCAAAAGCGTACTCTCGGCCCCCATGGACCCACTGTGTCGGCCATCGGGGTCGGGGCAATGTCGTTCGGCCCCTTCTACGGCAAGACGACAGAAGCCGAGAGTCACGCAATCCTCGACGCCGCACTGGACGCAGGTGTCGATCATATCGATACGTCCAATGTCTACGCGATGGGCCGATCCGAAGAGGTCATCGGGCGTTATCTGGCGAAGCGCAAGGGTCCGCCCCCTTTTCGGATTGCCACCAAAGGCGGCATCACCAAAGATCGCGAGACTGGGAAGCGCAAGTTCGACAATTCCGCCTCGCATCTTGAGGCGGAACTGGACAAGAGTCTGATGCGGTTGGGCGTCGAGCAGGTAGAGCTTGACTACATCCACCGTCGTGATCCGGACGTGCCAATCGAGGAGGCAACTGGAACGCTGGCAGACCTTGTCGCCAAGGGTAAAATCGCCCGCTTCGGATTTTCCGAAATTGCCCCGACGTCCCTGAGACGTGCGGCGTCGGTCCATCCGGTCGCTGCCGTGCAATCGGAATACTCGCTTCAGACGCGTCTACCCGAATTGGGCGTGGTGCAAGCCTGTGAAGACCTCGGCACAGCGCTTCTCGCATTCAGCCCCGTCGGTCGC
>CBFHGD010000024.1:0-20985 GCA_965655275.1 Octadecabacter sp.
TGTTGCAACAATGCTGGATTCCGGGACTGTTCGCTTGGATATTGCCGCGACACGTTCCCAATCGCCCGCTCACGCCTTGGTCCGCGTCGAAAATATCCTCGTCGAACCGGAACGTCGCGCACGGGTTGTCATCGACCAAAGCTCGGGCACAATCGTCATGGGTGATGATGTTCGTATTTCAAGGGTTGCGGTCAGCCAAGGAAACCTGACTTTGCGCATCCAAGAAGCCCCGCTTGTGGTTCAACCCAATCCATTTTCTGATGGCGAGACAGTCGTTGTTCCCAATACCAATGCCGCCATTAATGAAGAGCCAGGCATTGGCATGGCGGAGATCCAAGAGGGCACATCATTGTCTGAAGTTGTCGCAGGTCTGAATGCGCTGGGCGTTTCACCTCGGGATATGATCGATATCCTCAAGAGCATTAAAGCGGCGGGTGCGTTGCATGCAGAGTTCGTCGTACGATAAATTGGCAGATCTCAGAAATAGCTCCTGACGAGGCTGCTGGCGATCAAACTCCAACCATCCGCAACGACGAAGAACGCAAGCTTGAAGGGGAGCGAAACGATGGCTGGCGGGACCATCATCATTCCCATCGACATCAAAACAGCAGCCACGACCAGATCAATGATCAAAAAGGGCAAGAAAACCAAGAAGCCGATTTGAAACGCACGCGCGATTTCGCTCAATAAAAAAGAAGGGATCAGCAACGACATTGAAGAGTCTTCAATGGGTTGGTTGGAGACAAAATCAGGCCGTAGCTGCGCCAACTCCTCAAATGTATCCGGCGCAATACGACCGGACATGAATAAACGAAACGGCTCCAACGCATTCACCAACGCATCGTCCAACGTCATGCCGTTATTTAGAAGCGGACTGATACCAGCCGTCCAGGCTTCAATGAAGACGGGCTCCATCACAAAGTATGTGAGGAAAAGCGCCAAACTTACGATGAGCATATTGGGTGGCGATTGTTGCAATCCGATACCTTGGCGCAGGATCGAAAGAACAGTCACCATGAACGGAAAACAGGTGATCATGATTGCAAGTCCTGGAACGATACTAAGCACTGTAATTAGTGCAAAAAGCTGCACCGTTCGCGTTGCCAACGAGCCATCATTGTCAAGTGTGATCGACACGTCCTGTGCCATTGCAGGGCTGGCGAAAAGGACGCAACTCAGTCCAACTATCCATATCCATTTTTGATCAGGCATCGAATGAGTCGGTCGCGATTACTTCGGTCAAGCGCACTGCTAGTTGGCCATTGTCACTTTCAGAAAGTTGCTCAAGCTGACCACGCGCGATCAGTCTGCCACCAACGAAAAGGTCGACGGGGTCATCAATCCGTTTGTCGAGCGGAAGAACCGCGTTCTCGCCTAGTTCCAGAAGATCACTTATCAGTGGATGCGCGCGACCCACCGATATCGTTACCTCCACCGAGACATTGCGTAAGGGGTGCGCACTGGGTGTGTTCATTTCATCCATTGGACTGAAACCTTTCTGTGTGCTCGAATCCGAGCATAGCTGTTTGGAGCGCTTCATTGAGCGCAGGAAGATCGATCATCACGGTTTTTTCACCCTGGCGAATGAGGGCTTGACCGGCGACTAAAGTCTGATCTGGAATGAATGAAAACTGCGCGGGCCCTTCACTGGAAACTGCGGCGCTCAATTCCGATACCAGTGCTGGGGCAACTGAAATCGCTGCCGGATACTTCGAGGCCGTATCGAAGTCTTTGCTCAAGACATCAATGAGATGAGAAGCGAAGGTTTGCTGGGCGATTTGAGGCAATGCCACTTCCGCCACTTGCGTAAGAATACTTCGCAGATGACCCAATAAATGGTCACGTGCTTCTGCAAACCCAAACGTCATATCGGCAAGCGTCGCGGACGTTTGCGTCACACCGCGGGCCAATTGGCCCGCCAGTGCAGCGCTTGCGCGCGCCTCGCCGTCAGCAAGGCCACGCAGATAATCCGGGCTGTGTGACGCTTCTACCGGACCATCCGTCTCATAGCACTCTAGATATAGTCGGGACGCGCTCATTTCGTCGCCTCAGGTTCGTCAATCCAGCTTTGCAAGACCTGAATCGCTTCATCTCGGCGATCCTCGATCAAGCCACGGAGCCGATCGACCGGGTCCCCGAATTCTTGCCCTTCAATTGCGCCGCCTGCCGGTTGCGGAGTTACCGACTTGGTGTCCGCGACCCCTTCGATGATGGAACCATTTGCACCAGCGAACTCAGCGCCAATACCGCGGCCACTGTCGTCTAGTAGCGGCGGGCCGGGGCGGTTCGACGTCAAAATCGGGCGCACGACAAAAAGACCCAGGATGAGAGCGACAAGGGCTAAGACTGCCGTTTGAATAATTCGCATCATATCGAGTGGCGGTGATGTTAACTCCCCACCGCCCGCCTCGGTTCCGAGTTCGGGACGTACCTGAAAGGCCATCGAACGGATGGTAATCTCGTCACCACGCGCCTCATCGAGTCCAACGGCAGAGGCAACGAGCAGTTTCAAATCGTCCAGCTCCTCCTCGGCGCGCGGTGCCAAAACAGTCTCGCCTGCATCATTTACTGTTTCGACGTTGTTAACCAGAACGGCCACGCTGATTCGGCTTACAGCACCGGGTGCCCGTAAAATTTCCCTCTGTGTTTCAGACACTTCGTAATTGGTGACTGCACGGGTTTCGCTGTTCTCGTTGCTGGTGGTCCCTTGGTTTCCGGCGCCATCCCCCTCCGGAAGGTTGGACGCAATCGTCACATCGCCTGACATATTATCTTGTGAGGACGTCGTGCTCTCCTGGACTTCTGTGCTGATCGCCACGCGGGTTTCCGGGTCAAACCGTCGCTCAACGATCGATTCAGTTTCCATCACAGTGTCCACACTTACCTCGACAACGGCGTTACCCGCCCCGACGCGTGCTACCAGCAATCGCTCCACACGGCTGCGAAGCTCTGCAACTTTTTCGTGTGCATCAGGTGACATTGAGCCGTCGTCGGGCCCTGAAACCAATCCGCCGACCCCATCGATAACGGCGACATCACCGGGCGCAAGGCCGGGCACAGCAGATGCCACCAAGAACCGAAGCGCATCCGCTTGCCTGGTACTCAAGGAGCCATTAACGCTTGTTACAGTTACAGCAGCTGTCGGGGCTTGTTCGCGGCGAAACGGTTGTGCGGACGTTGCAGAAATATGTACGCGCGCCGCCCTGATATGAGGACTCGCGAGCATCGTGCGCGCCAGCTCACCTTCTTTTGCACGCCAATAGGCGGCATCAAACATTTGCGACGTGGTTCCAAAGCCTGAAAGCGAATCCAGAAGCTCGTATCCTTGGGAGTTGTTTGCAGGCAGGCCTTCGCTCGCCAACGTCATCCGCAAGCGATCACGGTCCACGGTCGGTACAAAGATCGAACTGCCTCGCACATCATAAGGGACACCACGTTGCTCGAGGGCCAAAACAACATCGCCAGCAGCAGAATTATCGAGCCCGGCATACAGTAAAGACATGTCTTTGGTGGCGGTGGACTGGGCCAGCATCAGAACGGCGGCAAATACCGCCACAGTCGCACCGATCACTACGATCCGACGGCGCGCGTCCAAATTTGTCCAAGCGGTATTAAAGCTTCCCACGCGGGCTTCTCCCTGTTGAGGCATTCTGCCGTTGGTCCATCAATAAGCTGCTCAGGCTTAACAATCGGTTAGTGCCTGAGCGGTATTGATCAGACAGATCAGAAGGACCGCACAATGGCTGAAAATGTTGAAAAAACAGAAGGAGGGGACCTTGAAGCCCCCAAGAAGGCCTCGAAGATGCCTCTGATTCTCGGGCTAATTCTGGCGATTCTCGGTGGCGGCGGCGGGTTCATGGCCGTGCAGATGGGTTTCATCGGCGGTGCTCAACTGGAGGCCCCTGCCGAAAAACCTGCAGAACCTGCGGAAGACTTACCGGACCTGGCATTTGTGCCGCTAGACACACTGGTGATCAATCTTCCGCCCAATGCACGGGCGCAGCATTTGTTGTTTACGGCCCAACTCGAAGTCGACCCAACCTACTCTGATGAAGTCAAGGAACTAACCCCACGAATTGTCGATGTCTTGAACGGATATTTGCGCGCGGTTCAATTGTCTGAGCTTGAGGATCCTACATCCTTGTTGCGCCTGCGCGCGCAAATGCTGCGCCGGGTGCAGGTCGTTGTGGGTGAGGGTCGTGTCAAAGACATACTCATCATGGAATTCGTGCTGAACTAGAAGGGGACAGCTATGGCGCTAATAGCCGATATTTTCTTGACCGCGGGGGCGTTAGCCGCCGGTTTCTATTGTTTCATTTTATCGCGACGCTTGCGGCGCTTCACCGACCTCGAACATGGTGTTGGAGGTGCAATCGCGGTTTTGTCGGTTCAAGTGGATGACTTGTCCAAGGCGCTCAAACGCGCGGAATCGGGGTCTGCTGAATCTGCCCATTATTTGGCGGCCCAGTCTGTAAAAGCCGAGGCTGTAGCCAAGCGGCTAGAGCTGCTTTTTGCTTCCATGCATGATCTCCCGGAACCAGCCGCGGCTGAACGACCGGTCGATCCGTTTTTCGTGCGACAGCCCCTCCAACCCGAAAAGGCGTCGTAGACATGAGTGTGACGAGACGGCGAACTCACGTTCTGCCACTGATTGCTGCGCTGCTGGTCATTTCTGGCGGTGTAAGGGTCGCGACCGGGATGGAACCGGCAATTGCTTTCGCAGAAGAGGCATTGGCACAGCAAAATGGTGAGATGCCCACGGATGATGTGGCCGACGCACCACCCATTGACGCCTTGCTCGCGGCTCTGCAGGGGCGCGAAGAGCGGGTCATTGAACGCGAACTTGCAATTGATGATCGGCTATATGCTCTCGCTGTTGCCGAAGAAGAACTCGCGAAGCGGCTTGTAGAACTCCAAGAAGCGGAGGCGTCTCTCGCCGCAGCACTTACTGTGTCAGAAACGGCCAATGATTCTGATATCGGACGTCTGACAACCGTTTTCGAGAACATGAAAGCGGCCGACGCCGCGAATCTATTTGGAGAAATGGCGCCGGAGTTTGCCTCAGGTTTTCTTGTGCGCATGCAGCCAGAAGCTGCAGCCGCAATCATGACGGGGCTTGAACCTCAAAAAGCCTATTCAATCAGCGTCATTATTGCGGGCAGAAATGCAAATGCACCGACTCAATAGGTCCAAAGACGAAACCTTAACCACTGCTGTGCAAGTAAAGACCAAACAACAAATGGGGCTTATGCCATGATCGGGCTAGTTGGTATCGTCATAATATTCGTCATGGTTTTCGGCGGCTATTCTCTGGCTGGCGGCAAAATGGGGTTAATTCTCAAGGCGCTTCCTTTCGAAATGATCATGATCGGAGGCGCTGCTGTCGGCGCTTTTGTAATTTCAAATGACATGGCGGGTATTAAACACACCCTCAAGGACCTTGGAAAAGTCTTTAAAGGTGCAAAATGGAAGCCTGAAGACTATCGTGATCTGTTGTGCCTGCTTTTTGAGTTGATCCGCGTCGCGCGGGCCAATCCCGTTGGTTTAGAATCCCATATCGAAGCGCCGGACGAGAGTTCCATATTCTCGAAATACCCAAGGATAATGGGGGACAAGGAAGCAGTCGCATTGATTTGTGACACCATGCGATCCGCCTCGATGAATTATGATGATCCCCATCAAGTCGAGGAAGTTCTCGAAAAGAGGATCGAAGCCAACATGCACCATAGCATGCATGGAACCCACGCCCTTCAGACCGTCGCAGACGGATTGCCGGCTTTGGGAATCGTGGCGGCCGTATTAGGCGTGATTAAGACGATGAGCTCTATTGACCAGCCACCCGAAGTGCTTGGAAAGATGATCGGTGGTGCGTTGGTCGGGACGTTCTTGGGCGTGTTTCTCGCTTACGGTCTCGTCGGCCCGTTTGCCGGAAAGGTAAAGACAGTTGTCGAAGAGGACGCCCATTTCTACCAGCTCATTCGAGAGGTTTTGGTCGCCAATTTGCATCAACATTCGCCTAACATTTGTATCGAAGTCGGGCGCCAAAACACACCGGGTCATTGCCGCCCAAGTTTCACTGACCTCGAAGAAGCCTTGAAGGCAACGAAACAGGACGCAGCATGATCCGGGCGTTTCTCTTTCTCGTGTTCATTCCCGCGTTGGCTGTTGCTGAACCCGTCACCATCCGAAGTGGTGAGCATGAGACCTTCTCCCGACTGGTTGTCGCTATTGGCACAGAGACCGAGTGGGAACTCAAAGACGCAAAGAGCGGATACGAATTGGTCCTTTCCGGGCGGTCCGACGGGTTCGCAATTTCTGAAGTATTTGAACGTATTCCGCGAAGTAGGTTGTCAGACCTAGTTGTGTCCGAGCCTAACGTTCTACAGCTGGACATTGACTGCCACTGCTATGTGGATGCTTTCCTGTGGCGCCCAGGGCAATTGGTTGTAGACATTGTTGATGGCGAAAACCCCAACGAGTCCGAGGGGCCATCTGCGATCACTCCAACGGCGGAACTTGAATTTGATGCCGGAGCCGACACGCCATCGGAGCTTCCAAATCTACTGTCTCGTTCCTTTGAGACCGGCGATGCCGCAACAGACTTGTCAGCTCGTTCGAATGAAACCCAACCGACATCTGAAGACATTGCTGCGATCGAAGGCGCACTTATCGAAAGCTTTGCACGAACGGCGTCCCAAGGTTTCTTGAACCCGGTCGTCGTTGAATTGGAACCGCCAAACTCAGGCGGGGCCCCAGATCAATCACAGCCCACAGCTGAAGTTGCGCCGTCTAAAACGCCTGAGGCTCAACGACCCGGAATCGGAATAACGTCTGCTATGGATCGAGACCTAGCTCTCTTGGGCGAAGCGTTGGGTCAAGGGCTTGAACGCCAATGTCTTTCTAAAGATCTATTTCAGATTGCCGCTTGGGCTGATGATAGACCCTTTCATGAACAGGCCGCTGTCCTCGTTGAAGCACTTGCTGGTGAGTTTGGAGAAGAACCTAGAGAGGCTCAGGACGCGCTTGCGCGGCTCTATTTGCATTTTGGATTTGGAGCAGAAGCGCGACTTGTACTGGCGGCGGATGCCGCGACGAGCCAATCGCGTCAGGTGTTGCGAGAACTCGCCGGTTTGATCGACAACTATCGGGGGAATTACCCGCTTCTTGAAGCACAGGTAGGGTGCGAAACACCCGCAGCGCTCTGGGCCTTTCTAGCTTCCCACTCGAATCTCGATACAGAGACGAGAAATCACATCCTGAAAGAATTTTTCATGCTACCACATCCTTTGCGTGGTCAAATCGCACCGCGCCTTGCACGGCAGTTCGTAGAAATTGATGACCCCGGTTCGGCGGACCGGGTTTTGCAGGCTGCAAATAACAAAGACGTGGACGGTACGCATGACGCGCAGGCCACGAGAGCTTTGGTCGCAGAACAATTGAATGATCCCGATAAAGCGCTTGCGCTGTTATCCGAGGAAGCTGACGATAATGCGAGAACCACGCCCGAGTCACTCATCCGGCTTATTGAACTGGCAGTTGAGAGAGGGCAGATTCCGGCAGAGTCCGACCTATTGCTCGCATCGGCAATGCGGCAGGAATATCGAGGTGACGTCATTTCGGAACATCTCCAGATTGCGGAGGCCAAGGGTCGGATCGCGCGAGGTCAATACGATCTAGCACTTGACCTCGTTGCGCATCGGGAAGACACGGCGGCAATCCTGACAAGAGATCACCTTTTCCAAACAGTAACCGCGAAAGCGGAGGCATCGTTTTTCTTGGAATTGGCGTATGGTGATATTCCTTCGGGCCTGACAGTGGACACCGAGAATACCGTTGCGCGTCGTCTGATTGACCTTGGATTTCCCGAACGAGCGCGGGTGTTTTTGAGCGGTCCAGCCGAGCGCGAAGCCGCATCTGAGCGCAGGTACATGAAAGCTGAAGCCGCATTGTTGTCCGGGAACTACGCGGCGGTCATGGATGTCCTGCAGGGGATTACGGACACTAGGGCGAGAGAATTACGTGCGAGGGCTCACACTGCGCTGGGCGAACATCAGGCTGCGTTAACAGCCTTGGGAGTTGACGGTACTGCCAGCACCAACCCGACGCTTCAGTTTCGCGCGGGTGCATGGGAAAGGTTAACCAACGTCGGGGATTCAGCTCTGTCATCATTTGCAAACACTTTTCTGGAACCTTCGGACACAGTCGAAGCTGTGACATTGGCCGATCGACGCGAAATACTCACTCAATCCCAAGAAAGCCGCGAAGCTGTCGAGGCCCTGTTGGAGAGATTTGACGGGGACATCATCACTGAATGAATTGCTTTGGTTACGAATTCGAAAGGGTCTGTCGCTACGATCTAAGGACCAGCAGCAGAAAGCGCAGGGCCATGTTTCAAGTCAATTACCTTTGTAGAGCGGCATTCAATTGGTCGGTATGGCCAAACTGTAACTCAATCATTTCGGCGCGTGTGATCCTGTTTGGGGGGAGCGGATGCCGGACCTGACCCTTAGGACGATTTTTCAACCTACAATACTCCTCGCTCTCGCGCTGATGGCGATCATTGTGATGATGATTCTGCCAATGCCGTCGTGGGTTCTGGATGTCGGATTGGCGACGTCGTTTGCGCTCGCTATTCTTATCTTTACGGTGACCCTTTTTATCGAACGACCTCTGGATTTCTCCGCATTCCCGACAATTTTGCTCGCCTCTCTAATGCTGCGATTGTCTCTCAATGTGTCCTCCACCAAACTGATCATCGGCCAAGGGCATACAGGCACGGGCGCTGCGGGTGATGTCATCGAGGGCTTTGCAAATTTCGTTATGGGCGGCAGCGTTTTTCTTGGCCTTGTGGTGTTCTGCGTCCTTCTAATTGTCAATTTTGTTGTCATTAACAAGGGCGCGACGCGCATGGCCGAAGTTGGTGCACGCTTCGCTCTCGATGGGATGCCTGGCAAACAGTTGGCAATCGACAGCGACATGAGCGCGGGTGCAATTGACCACACAGAAGCTAAACGTCGTCGCGAAGTGGAGCAGGCGGAGACAACGTTTTTCGGTTCGCTCGACGGCGCATCCAAATTCGTCAAAGGGGACGCAATTGCAGGGCTTCTTATCACGGGCTTGAACCTTGTCATGGGATTGATCATGGGCGCTGCTGTGCATGGCATGCCGATCGGAACCGCGTTTGAAACCTATGCGATTCTGACAGTCGGCGACGGGTTGGTGAACCAGATTCCATCCGTAATTATTTCAATCGCCGCAGCGCTGCTTCTTGCACGTGGCGGCGCCACGGGTGCGACGGATCTGGCCCTTGTGGCCCAACTTGGCGGCCATCCTGCCGCGCTCGCAACTGTTGGAATCCTGATGTTTATGTTCGCGTTGGTACCGGGCTTGCCGTTCCTCCCGTTTGTGGCGGGCGCCGCTGTTCTCGGAGCCGCAGCTTGGTTCAGGATGAGGGCAAATCAAGAGGCCGAGGCGCAAGCAGAAAAAGCCGAAGATACAGCGGACCTCGCGCCATCGCGTGAAAGGCTCGGCGACCTATTGGACCTTGACGATATCCACGTCGAGTTCGCGCCGGACCTTGTTGAGATGGTTCTCGATCCAGGGGTCGGTTTGGACGTCCGGATCGGCAATATGCGAAACCACGTTGCAACTGAATTCGGGATACTGCTTCCTGAAATTCGCTTGACCGACAACGTCGCGCTGCCCGACGGTCATTACCGCGTTCTGATCCACGGGGTCGAACAGGTGCGCGACCAACTCCAACCGGGGCGGGTGCTGGCGTTGCTGTCCGGGCCTGAAACGTCCGCTCCCGTCGGGAGTGATGTGAAGGAACCGGTTTATGGTGCACCCGCACGGTGGATCAGTCCCGCCGATCAGGAATCTGCTTCACTCAGTGGAATGACGACAGTTCAACCAACCGAAGTCTTGGCGACGCATTTGTTGGAGGTCATCAAGAAGAATTTCTCGAGACTGATGACGCTCAAGGCGTTGCGCCGTCTGATGGATGAAATGTGCAGTCTCACCGATCAAGTCCGATCTGACTCAAACCGAAAGATGCTTGATGAATTGATCCCCGAAAAGGTGCCCGTTGATATGCTGCTCTCCGTCCTGCGGCTCTTGCTGGAAGAAAGGGTATCAATCAGAAATCTTTCACTCATCATCGAGGCAACGGCGGAAGCGCGCCAGCTCTATCCGACGGTCGAAGGCGTGACCGAACATGTAAGGCAGCGCCTCGGGTTTCAGTTGGTCGCCGAAATGCGCCGACCCGATGGAACGATCCCGCTCGTGCAGTTAGCGCCGGAATGGGAAGACACGTTTGCGGCGCATCAAATCGCGTCTGAACGGGGTCTGGGTGATGTCGCATTGCCACCCGATGAGTTTAACCGCCTTGCCAACGCAATATCGGAAAAGGTCGCCAACGCGAGTGAGGCCGGAACGTTCCCAGCCATTGTCACGTCGATGAAGCGCCGTCGGTTCTTGCGCACAGTATTGACAGCGAAAGGCCTTCCCAATCCGGTGCTGTCCTTTGAAGAGATCGGGATCGACGCAAAACCCGCACTCGTCGGTTTGGTGCCGGCATGATCGAAGGCTTGGCCGACCTTTCACGGATCAGCCAAGATGCCTTGTGGCAGATGTTTGCTGTCTTTCTTCGGGTTGGCGCGATGGTGTCGCTCTTGCCTGCCTTTGGGGAGCAATCGGTGCCGGTGCGGGTCAAACTCGGCTTGGCCCTTGCATTCACGATCGTGATCACCCCCGCCGTGCCGAGCCCGCCCGCGTTCGAAAACACTATGGCGGGTGCAGGTTTCCTTCTGGCGGAGTCACTAACAGGTTTGTTCCTTGGAATGATGTTGCGCCTGTTCGTACTGGCCATTCAAATCGCAGGTTCAATCGCGGCACAATCCACGTCCCTTTCCCAGCTTTTCGGAGGTGGGGGAACGGATCCCTTACCTGCAATGGGCCATGTCTTGGTAATTGGCGGCTTGGCGCTTGCGACGATCATGGGTATCCACGTCCAATTCGCGCAATTCATGATCAACAGTTACCAATTGGTCCCAGCGGGGCAGGTTATTCCGGCCGGAATTCTAACCCCTGCAGGCGTTGCCGAAATCTCAAGATCCTTCGCGCTGGGCTTCACGCTCGCGGCTCCATTCGTGATTGCTTCTCTTATCTATAACGTCACGCTCGGTGTGATTAACAAGGCAATGCCCCAGCTTATGGTCGCCTTTGTTGGTGCGCCCGCCATCACTGCGGGTGGGCTGATGTTGCTCATGCTCGCTGCACCTCTCATGTTGTCCCTTTGGGTCGAAGCGATGGGTCTGTTCTTGATGGATCCCTTTCGGGGCCCAAGATGAGCGACGACAGTTCAGACGATGACAAGCAATACGAGGCATCACAGCACAAGCTGGACGAAGCCCGAAAAAAGGGCGACTTTCCCCGCTCGACCGACCTGAACACCGCCGCCGCTTATGCCGGGATCTTGGTTGTTGGCCTGACGGTTGGTGCTACATCCTTGGTCAGCATGGGGTCCAATCTGTCCGCTCTACTTGGTCGATCTGATACTCTTTCCACGACGGTCTTTGCCTCAAGCGGCGCACCCATGATGGGCGGCCTCATGCGAGATCTCGGTGTTGGTCTCGCCCCATGGTTTGCGATACCGGCCGTCGTGGTCATTTTGTCGATTATCGTCCAACGTGGGTTTGTTTTCGCGCCGACGAAGCTCGAACCGAAACTGTCGCGTATTTCCCCCATATCTCAAGCGAAGAACAAATTTGGGCGAAGTGGACTTTTCGAGTTTGCGAAAAGCTTCGCAAAACTGATTCTGTATTGCACCGTTTTGTTTCTTTTCCTTGCCAACCGATTGCCGGAGATCATGAGCACGATGGCGCTTTCACCCGGTCAAGTCATCGCGGCGCTTCTGAGGTTGTGCATTTCACTGATGTCGATCGTCTTGGTGATCGCCCTTGCGCTCGGTGTTGTCGATTATACCTGGCAACGCGCGGAGCACCTGCGCAAGAACAGAATGTCGCGAAAGGAAATGACCGACGAAATGAAGAACTCGGATGGCGACCCAGCAATGAAGCAACAGCGCCGACAAAAGGGGATTTCAATCGCGATGAACCAGATGCTCGGTGCAGTGCCGGATGCAGATGTGATTATCGTTAATCCGACGCACTATGCAATCGCGCTTAAATGGGATCGTCTTGGCGGGCGCCCACCGGAATGCATCGCCAAGGGGGTTGATCTAGTCGCCACTCGCATCCGCGAAAAGGGACAGGAAAATGCGATACCGATTCATTCTGACCCACCAACGGCGCGCGCCCTGTTCGCCACGGTCGAGATCGGCGATCCTGTCCCGCACGACCACTTCCGCGCAGTTGCGGCGGCGATCCGGTTCGCGGACCGTATAAGAAAAGCTGCGCGCACATGACGAATTTGAAAGATATCCGGCGACTACTTCCGGTCTTGGAAATGGCGTTTCAGGCGGAGCAGGTAAAGATGGGAAAAGTCGCGCGCCGTATCACCGAACTAAAAGCACAACTGTCAGCCCTTGAGCGTCCGCCCGCGCCATCGCCAGATACGATAAGTCCGGCGACGATGGCGGGTGCAGACTTGAGATGGGCGGCTTGGGCGCAGGCCCGCAAGTCGCTTATCAATCAAGAATTAGCCTTGGCCATGCGGGATCGCGACGCTGCCCGAATCCAAATGGCGCAGGCCCTTTCAAAACGGGAAGCGGCGCGGGAAATGGAAGCGCGATCGTTTCTTGCGCAACAGCAAAAAATCGCGCGACAGTCTAGTTGATAACGTCTTGGCGCACCATGTCCACAATCAAGACATCCGTGATGTGCCCCTGCATCGTTTCGAACGCTGCATCCCGCAGGGCCTCGCGCAGGACACGCATGTTCGAAGATGCGGTGAACGCACCATTAAAGCCGCCCATATTTGCGTGATCGAACATTACCTGTAAGAACGCGTCGCGCAAACGCGGTTCGTACGAAAAGACGGCCTCTTTGCCACCGGTCTCGACTTCGATGCTGAGGGAAATAACCATCATCGCGGTAACGCGGTCTTGTATGACGATTGGTACAACGAACTGGTTGTTCATTCTCGCGAACTCGCGATCTCCCAGCGCGGCAGGCTCGGGCGTGGCCTCGATGGGTTCCGCCGATGCCTCAATCACGCCTGCATCGCCGCAAGGGTTTTCTGCGACCAACTCCTCTGGTTCTGACACCAGGAATAGACCGGCCCCAACGCCGGCCCCAACCCCGCCCAACAACAGGATAAGCGGAACAATAATTTTCTTCATCACCGGCTCCTAGAATGGGAGAATGATATCGGCAACCTGCTGACCGATACGTGGTTGTTGAACATCGGTAATTTGCCCGCGCCCGCCGTAGGAAATACGCGCGGAGGCCAGTTTGTCATATGTGATTTCATTCTGTCGGCTAATGTCTTCAGGGCGTACAAAACCTGAAACCAGCAGCTCTCGCATCTCGAAATTGACCCTGACCTCTTGCGTCCCTTCGATCGCCAAAACACCATTGGGCATAACGTTAACCACTGTCGCCGCGATACGAAGTTCAAGTTGTTCGTTACGCCGCACAGATCCGTCACCGCCAAATGAACTTCGGGAATTCAGATCAACGGCACTGTTCAGCGAAGCCCCCTCGGGTAAGGACTCGTCCGCGCGTTGAGGAAGTCCGAAGAAGTTAGGGATAGACAGGCTTTCTGATCCGCTCCGCGACCGGTCGGTCGAATTTGAAATCGAGGCGCTCTCATCAATTTCGATGACAACGGTCATGATATCTCCGCGCTGCACTGCGCGACGATCTCCAAGTAGCGAACCTCGCTCACCCGTCCAAAGCGATGGTGTCCCATCGCGCGGCGTCGTCGCCACAAGGTTATTGGTGATGCCATAAGTCATCATTGCAGTCGCTTCCGGCGAGGCTTGGGGCGGCGAAAGTTCGGGCGCTTTCCCAACATCAAGTATCCTCTCACAGGCGGACAGCCCGATCAGGGTGGCGAGAAGAAAAAAGGTTAATGGCCGCATGAAAGCCTCCTACTGGGAAATTATTGCGGCGCCCGACGTATCGATGCGCGCGGTGACGGTTGTTCGGGATGACAGGTTCATAACACGGATAAAATCACCCGCCCCGGCACGTTCTAGGGCGCGCCCTTCTGTCGAAATCATGATGCCGCCGCGGTGATAGGTCAGCGCGATAATCTGGTTGCGTTCAATGATTGCGGGCGGGCCGATATCCGCAGGCCGGATGGGGCGCCCTGCATAAAGTGCAACGCGGGCCTCTTGCCCGATCGCAAGTTCGGGTGCTTCGAGCCCACCTATGACAGTCAGGTCGCGCACCAACACATCGTCCGGCCCAATAATGGAGCGCGCTGGAATGGTCCGTGCGGCAACAAGTGTTTCTGCTGTCGCAGAGCCTGCGAAAATAGTGAGGAACAGCGCGAACCGGATCATCTGATTTGCACCATGGCACCAAGCATCTGATCGGAGGCGGAGATTACCTTCGAGTTCAATTCATAGCCACGTTGAGCTTGAATCAAATCCGTAATCTCACGGACAGGATCGACAGAACTGTCCTCAAGATAGCCTTGCCGCAAAACCCCGAGCCCATCCTGCCCGGGGGAGGCAACTGTGGAGGGACCAGAAGCTGGCGATTCCAGAAACAAGTTGGACCCGATCGCCTCAAGCCCCTTGGGGTTGGTGAAGCCAGCTAGTGAAATCTGCCCCAAGACCTGCGGTTCGACCTGGTCCCTAAAATAGGCATAGACCTCGCCTTCGGCATTGATGGATACAGACCGCGCATCCTGCGGAATGGTGATGTTCGGCACGACCGGATAGCCATCTGAAGTGACAATCAAGCCATCACCTGTCCGTTTCAGACCACCATCGCGGGTGTAGGCCGCGCGGCCGTCTGGCAACGTCACTTCGAGGTAGCCGTTGCCTTCGATTCCGAGGTCGAGATCGCCGCCCGTCGCCGCCAAAGACCCTTGGGCCAACATGACCGAAACCGATGTCGGGCGAACGCCGAGTCCCAATTGTACACCGGTCGGCAGAACCGTTCCATCTGATGCGTTGATCGTGCCGGGGCGCTGCATCTGTTGGTAGTGCAGGTCTGCAAATTCGGCTCGGCGGGTGTTGTATCCAGTCGTGCTCATGTTCGCGAGATTGTTGGAAATTACCTCGACGCGGGTTTGTTGTGCAGACATGCCAGCGGCGGCAATTCTCAGTGCGCGCATAATAGGGCCTCCATTTTGTTATTTCCCGAGTGCGCGAAGCGCGCTGCGGATACGTTCATCTTCTTTATCGAGGAAACTCTGACCCAGTTCATAGGCCCGCTGGACCTCGATCATCCGTGACACTTGAAGGACCGGGTTTACGTTTGAGTCTTCGAGAAACCCCTGTAGCATTCTGCCTTGGAGGGCAGGTTCGAACCCGTCGTCGGCCCGAAACCGCACGCCATCTTCGCGCACCATGCCGAGTATATTTATCGGTTTAACAAGCCCGATTTGCCCGACGGGTTGGCCGCCCGCACTGACCGTTCCATCTGGGGCGATGCCAACTGGTCCGGCGCCCTGCGGCACAAACACCGGCGCGCCGCCAGCGTCGAGCACACGAAACCCTTCTGGCGTAACAAGATCACCGTTTTCATTGGGGGTGAACGCACCAGCTCGGGTAAGCCGTTCCCCTCCCGGTGTCTCCACCAAAAAGAACCCATCACCCTCAATCGCCAGGTCAAAGGATCCGCCGGTCTGGGTCAGCGTGCCTTGGATCAAAAGTGTTTCGCGCACAGTCGCGGTGGCCATCGACAGCGATGGGTTGTCTGGCCCCAAGGCCTTTACATGCTCGGCGAAAATAACGCCCTCGGATCTAAAACCAGTTGTAGACAGGTTCGCTATGTTGTTGGCGACGACCTGCATTTCGCGCATCAAGCCCGATTGCCGTGTGATCCCTGTGTAGGTTGCGTTTTCCATCGCCTAACCCCCCGCAATCAGGGGAACGAGCGCGTTTTGGAAAAACGAAACGAGGGTCTCGGTCATAAACCCCATCGTCACCCAGAACACGCCGACGATCGCCGCCAGCTTCGGCACGAACGTCAGCGTCATCTCCTGGATCGACGTCAACGCCTGAAACAAACCAACGACGAGGCCCGCAATCAACGCCACTGACAGAATTGGCAACGATACGAGTGTCGCCACCCAAAGGCCCTGCCGTAACGTGTCGTAGAATTGTGTGTCGGTCATCACACCGGCATCCTCAGGATTTCCTGATAGGCTTCGACAACCTTGTTTCGCACCGTAACGGCTGTCTCTACGGCCAGTTCTGTCTGGGCCAACGCCTGAACCAACGCATGCGGATCCGCGCCACTGGTCATCGCCGACATCGCCGTGCTCTCGCTCGATTTCAGTGTCTCGATAAAGCCCACGGCAGCCTGCCCGAACGTGGCACCTGCACCGGCATCAGGGTCCGGCGCGGTGGCCGGTCGGTTCGCCGCATAAGCTCGTGCAACCAGATTTGATGTGATTTCCATTTTTGCAGCCCCTTATTTGCGCAAGAGATCCATCAAGGACGTCGACATCTGACGGACTTGATCGAACAATTTTAGGTTGGCCTCATAGCTGCGCTGCGCTTCTCTCGCGTCGGCGATTTCTATGAGGAGGTTTACGTTTGATCCTTCATAATTCCCGTTCGCATCAGCAAGCGGGTGGGACGGATCGTAGATTTCTTTCAAAGCGGTCCGATCAAGAGAGACGCGCCCTGCGGCAACTTCGCCAGAGTCTTGGCCCGCATTCATCACGGCCTCGAAACTAACCGTCTTTCGGTGATATCCGGGCGTATCCGTGTTCGCGATATTCTCGGACACATGGCGCAAACGTGCAGCTTGCGCGCTCATTCCACTGGCCGTAATTCGCATGGCATCTGAAAAATCAGCCATTCGTCACCTCTTTCCGATGCTCATTCGCAGGATATCCAGCGAATGCTTGTAGATCGCCAGCGCACGACTGTGCTCGCGTTGGATTTCAACCGAATTTATCATTTCTTGTTCGAGAGAGACGGAATTGCCGTTTGGCGAAGCCTCGGCATCCGACGGACGGGCGCGCGCCACCGCATCCGACGGCCCTGCGCCAAGATGCCCGGTTCGCGTCGCCCGCAATTGCGTCGTCCCACCCGTTGCGTAGGCCTCGGAAAACGACGCAATAGACTGGGCGCGATAGCCCGGTGTATCGGCGTTCGCCATGTTCGTGGCGGTCACGGCTTGCCGCGCACCGGCATGACGCGCCATGGCATATGATGTCCGGAAAACTTCCAGATTATTAAACATCGGGGCTTCTCCCTCGATTGGCTTCAACTAAGCCTTAACGGTGATTCCCTAAGGATTGGTTGTCAGCAAAATTGCGAGGGCAAAATGACGGAAGAAATATTTGATCGCCTTTCAGCCGCGATCTCTCGCGTGGCTCTGACCCGGCCTGTGGGACAAATAACGCAGATTTCCGGCGGGACGCTACGGATCAGTGGGCTCGCCCGTGAAGCGCGAGTGGGAGATCGCGTTCAGGTCATCGGTGCAGGTGCGACCGGTGAAGTGGTACGCTCCGCTCCCGACGGTTTGGATGCCATTATGGAAGGAACCACTGACGGTCTTGGCCTTGGTGCGCGGGTCGCTCTGTCAGAACGCCCTGCATTTGCGCCGCACGACGGTTGGATCGGGCGGGTGGTAGACCCCGATGGAATACCGCTTGACGGGCGCCCGCTGCTTGCCGGGACAATGGCGCGCCCGTTGAGCCCGCCGCCGCCGCCTGCTGGAACGCGACGTGAAATTGGCGGGCGCATTTCAACAGGATTCGCCGTTCTCGATACCATACTTCCGATTGTGCGTGGCCAACGGATCGGCTTATTTGCGGGGTCTGGCGTGGGCAAATCGACGCTCCTGTCATCACTGGCAAAACAAGTTGAGGCGGATGTAATCGTCATCGGATTGGTTGGTGAACGTGGTCGGGAATTGCGGGAGTTTGTTGAAAAATCCCTCGGACCTGACGGTATGGCACGCAGCATTATTGTTGCGGCAACATCGGATCGCGCGGCCCATGTGCGCCGCCGGTGCCCTCAGGCGGCGACAGCCGCGGCCGAGTATTTTCGAGACCAAGGGCTTCACGTGCTGCTGTTGGTCGACAGTGTTACCCGTTTCGCCGAAGCCCACCGAGAGGTCGCGGTGGCAGCGGGTGAGGCGGCGAACCTTCGCGGTCATCCCGCGTCGACACCCGCGGCGATTGCCGGACTGTGCGAAAGGGCTGGGCCCGGCCATGGCGCCGCGGGAGACATAACCGCAATTTACACCGTGCTTGTCGCCGGGTCTGATATGGAAGAGCCGATTGCGGACATGTTGCGCGGCGTCCTGGACGGGCATGTCGTGCTAGATCGCGCGATTGCAGAACGTGGCCGCTTTCCTGCGATTGACGTAACGCGGTCCGTGTCACGGTCATTGCCGGATGCGGCGAATGCGACAGAAAACAAACTCATCCAGATGGCGCGCCAGCGCATGGGTGCGTATGCGCAAGCGGAGCTTATGATTCAGGCAGGGTTATATGCCTCAGGGTCCGATCCAAAGATCGACGAGGCGATTGCGAGCTATGACGCATTAGAGGAATTTGTTGCGACTCAGGGCAATCATGGTGTTGCTGGTGCTTTTCATCTTTTGCAGCGCGCATTGCAGCCAAGAAGCGCATCTGCGTAAAAGAAATCTAGATCTGTTGGAGGAGGCTGAGTGCGACAGACGCGCCTGTAGAAAACCCTGCGTTGCTGGCATCCGATCTCAACATATAGAGCCGGATCATTTTTTCCTGATTTTCCGAACTGGAAAGGTCTTCCATTTTATCGGTCCCGAATGTGGCGATGGCTCTGCTCTTAAATTGATCTAGCTGTTGGTCAATATCGACGGTCCCGAAGCTGGATGGAAACCCAAGCGCCGTTTGAAACATGCTCCGCAAGGGCGCATTACCCATCATTCCAAACCATTGCCCGTTGTTGGACCCGTTTCCAGAGACTACATCGTCGATCGCAGACCCAAGATTAAGCGCCAACCTTAAGTCATTATCCTGTTCACCAACCGCGAGTTCGAACTGTTTTGTTTCATACCGGTCAATGACGTCATCGGCAAAAAACGAAAAGGTTGTGCGGGGCGGCCCCGGATCCCCGAAACCGAACGCGCGGCTGAAATCTGCATACCGACTATCCGACAGCTTGTTTGCCAAAGCATCAGGTTCAACTGTTCCATCTTCAAGGATTTTTCGGATGAAAAACTTGTTGTCGATGTCGGCGTCCAACCCATAAGCGCCAAGCGCGACACTCAACAGTGCGCGGTCGTTCACCAGATCCTCTGCCGTTGCTACACTTCCAATTCTCTCACGAAAGGCGTCGGTCGCCCTGACGACAGGCGCACTTTCATTGAATGCTGCGCGCTGCGTGTCGGCCGTCCGTTCAAGAAACCGCCAACCTGCATAACCTGATAGGGGGAGGACGGGTTGGAAACTCATGACATCCGCGGCTGTGCGGCGAGCAAACGTTCCTCACGGGGCAGCAAGACGCGTAGCCGCTTCAATCCGCGATAGAACTCCCCCTCGATAAACGCTTCTGACGCTTCCGAAAGAAGCAATCGACTGTCCATATCGGTGAGGGCCTGGCTCAATTGTTCAACGCCGCGGATTAACTGGGCCCGACCCTCATCCACATCCGCATCACCGGAAAGGATGAGTTGTGCGATATAGCAAACGCGGCGCACAGGTGTTGTTACTTCGTCGGGCCGGATGGCGTCGCGAAGCCGCAGAATATTCGCGTTCGGCGTCAAGATTGAAAGCCGGGAGCGTCGATCCCCGTTTTCAATGACGGCACCATTCACGAGGACCCGTTCTTTTGGCCCAAGTTTTAGGACAAGACCCGACATTACGTTTCCTCCTGGTGGCTAAGCCCGCGCATCATGGCGGTGTTGATTTCGATAAGCGGGCCGATATCGGCTGCGCCTTTCAAGACCTTGCGGGAATGAAAGGTTGTGAATTCGGCAAGGTAAAAAATGCGCGCACGCAAATCTTCGGCGAGGGCATTGTCGTTATCTGCGACCTGGGTTGCCAGATGTGTCCAAACGGCGCGGTTGGCGTGGACAGCTTCTGCGAATGCGGGAAAACCGGAAGGAAGCTGATTGACGGTGGTGCGAAGGCGATTTGTTACTTCGCTGAAAAGCTGGTGCTCGGCGGATCGTCCGGTGCGTAAGGCAGACGTCTTTGGCGCATAGGCGTGGCGGGCTTGATCTGTGATATTCACGTCGGGTCCTTTCGGGACGGAAGGCGGTTTCGCATGGCTTTGCCGTGCGGTGAATAAGGGCCTGAGGCGCCCGAAGACGCCTCAGGTCATTTGACTTACCGGAACAGCGACAGGATCGACTGAGGCGCCTGGTTGGCGATCGACAAGGACTGCACGCCAAGCTGCTGCTGGACCTGTAGCGCCTGAAGGCGGGCGGACGCTTCTTCCATATCGGCATCGACGAGCGACCCGATGCCGGATTTCAACCCGTCTGTCAGCTTGCTGACGAAGTCGCTCTGGGTCTCGATGCGGCCTTGAGCCGAACCGAACGACGCAGCGGCGTTGATCGATGTTCCGATCAGTTCTTCGATAGCCGTCAGTGCAGCTGCGGCTGTTTCGTCACTTGCGACGCTTACACCTTCGAGGGTTTTCAATCCGCCAGCGGCAACCCCGTCTTGCGCATTGTCAGCAGAAGCGATCGTAACATCAGTATCGCCGCTATTGTCGACGGCCAGTTCCCATGTGCCAGCATCATTCTGGCGGACTTGGGTCTTGATATCGGCATTGCCGCCAGCGTCGATTGCGGCCTTCAGGCCATTCACGACATCTTCCATGCTTTCGCCTTCAGCGGCCACATACTCGAAGTTCTCGGCACCAAGCGACATCCGATAGCTGTCGCC
>CBFHGD010000025.1:0-20664 GCA_965655275.1 Octadecabacter sp.
ATCCACCGCAGCGGTGGGATTGCTGGAGTTCAGCCAACAATTGCGGCGGGCCGAAGATCTGGCACGGGCAAACTCCAAGAACGCCCTGTCCAAGTTCTTGACATCAATCGAATTGGGCGCCCATCGGGCTCAGGAACGCATATTGCAGGCGCAGGACAACATTCGCGAGACCGACCCGTGATGTGCGATCTCCAACGGCCTCATCATCGGCACTAGTATACTCACGGGGTCGCGCGGGCATGTTTGCACGGGTTTGTCTGACGTCAGCGCTTATGGGTCCAAATAGGTCAGTTTGCCAAGCGAGGGTTTGATGCTGGACCAGCCGTTGGATCCGGGAAGCCACAAGACCGACCGTTTGCGAGAGCGGCATTTCAATATCATTGTTGACCAAGTGCATCTCCCGCGTTCCCCACATGTCGTTGTGGTGGGCAACAGAAACCGAAAGCCATTGAATTTCGGAACATTTGGTGAACATAAGGGGTGATGTCTATTCAGTTATCAGATGTATTTCCTTTCAAGCCCTCTCGGTATCATGAAGTTACTGGAGCAGGAGCCTATAGCTTTGCGTCGATCTGTTGCGGGAACGTGTCAGGAACCGTAATTTGGTTTGTCGAGGGGTGGATGTCGGAAGGGGTTAACCCCCATGGCCTACAAATGCATTGTGATCCACATCAGGTGTTGATCGGAAAATGTAACAGCCCGACGGATGTGCTGGCTGCGACTGAAGAGGCATTGCGATCTGGTGTGGTGTCGATGGTGATCGCAGAACTCACGAAGCCATTATCGCTGACAGCAGGGCGTAGATTGCAACTGGCCGCCGAAGCTGGTGGATCAACAGGTTTGATGATTGTTGGCGATGACATGGGCAGCAATGCGACACAGACACGCTGGCACGTCGCTCCCGTTTTTTCACCTGACGACTCGACTCGAATGCGGTGGTCACTTAATAAGAACAAATCAGGAACAAAAGGGTGTTGGGATATAAGGTGGGATGAAACGGCGCGTCGTATCTCTGTGGTTCCCAAAGTTGCCCAGCGAACGGTTGCTGCGCAGGCGACATCATGAAGGTCCATTTGCGGTCATTGCGCAGGTCAAGAATGCAGACCGTATACTTTGCTTGAATCTACCCGCTGAAGAACATGGCCTCAGGCGGGGTATGGGATTGGCCGACGCACGTTCATTCTGTCCTGATCTTCAGACCAGCGAACATAACCCGCAGGCCGATCAAGTTTTTCATAATGGTCTTGTCAGGTGGGCCAAGCGATATTGCCCGTGGGTCGGTAAAGACGGGTCCGATGGTTTGCTTCTTGACGTGACAGGCTCTGCCCATCTGTTTGGGGGGGAGGCAGCGATGTTGCAGGATATGCGCATACGGATGATTCAATCCAAGCTCACGGTTCGTATAGGTCTAGCTGACACTGTTGGTGCGGCATGGGCGATGGCACGTTACGATGAGGGCTGTGCGCAAGTTGGCCAGACACGACAAGCCATGAACACGCTGCCCGTGGCCAGCCTCAGGATTACGACCAAAGAGGATACGACACTCCAACGGCTGGGCATTAAGACGGTCGGGCAACTTGCCGATCTACCACGCCCAACAATTGGTCAAAGGTTCGGGGCCTCCGTTCTTATGCGACTGGATCAGGCATTGGGGCACCAATCCGAAAGCATCTCACCAGAGAAAAACCCGCAGACCTATGCGACACGGCTAACGCTTCCTGAACCAATCGGATTGGCTGAAGATGTGATGTCAGGTGTTGAACGTCTGTTATTACCACTGTGCGAAAAGCTGACACGAGATGCGGTCGGTGCGCGGGTATTGTGCCTGATCTGTCGTTGCGTTGATGGTGCCGACCAACGTGTAGAGCTAAGACTTGCACGGGCTTTGCGTGATCCAAACAGGATACTACCGCTGTTCGCAAAGGGCGTAGACGGTATTAATGCGGGTTTTGGTATCGACCAGTTACGTCTTGTGGCCACGCTGGTTGAACCATTGCCTGTTGAGCAAATCACGCAAAACCATACACAACATGATAACAGCGGCTTGCATGATCTGATGACGCGATTGGGTAACCGTATCGGTTTGGAAAATATCCAAAGGCTCCTCCCCGCTGAAAGTCACATTCCTGAACGTAGCTATATCGTTTCACCCGCCGCATGGTCTGAACCTGCTGGATCATGGGGTGCAACGAATCCACGTCCTATTCGATTGTTCCCACCTGAATATGTCGCAGCGCAGGGGCATCGCCCGCCCGATCAGTTCAAATGGCGGGCGATGTCACTCACCACGGGGCGCATCACGGGGCCAGAGCGCATTGCGCCCGAATGGTGGTTGGAGGATGAAAACTGGCGGCACGGTGTCCGTGATTACTGGAAGGTCGAAACGCGACAAGGACATCGGTTGTGGATGTTCCACACGCCGCAAAACCCCAGTTGGTTTGTGCAGGGGGTGTTCGCATGACCTACGGCGAACTTTGCACCACAAGCAACTTTACCTTCCTCAAAGGGGCGTCGCACCCCGAAGAATTGGTCACACGGGCGGCGGAACTTGGGTTGTCGGCCATCGCAATAACCGACCACAACTCACTGGCTGGTGTGGTGCGGGCTTATGCTGCGTTGCAGGAGATAAAGCGTTCGACCAGCGAAGACATCGCAATTAAGTCAAACCAACAGATGGACCACAGCAGTCGTCAGGTGACGCAAGGCGCATCCATTAGCCGCCCCGAACTTGGCGGCCCACTTCCCAAGCTGATCGTTGGGGCAAGATTGGTCTTGCAAGACAGTACCGTGCATTGGGTCGCGCTCCCCAAGGACCGTAAGGGATACGAGGCATTGTCACGCCTGCTGACCCTTGGCAAAAGACGCGCCCCCAAAGGGCAATGTCATCTGTCGCATCGCGACCTGATGGAAGGGGGACATGGCATGACATTGATTGCGGTCCCCCAAGACAGCTACAGGGATGCCACAGGTCATATCGCAGAGATGGCACGGGTCTTTCCATCAAATGTGTATCTGGGTTGTGCGCCCCGCTATGATGGCAGTGACCAAGCGCAGTTTGATCGCTGTATGGCATTGTCACACGCAACATCCGCCCCAATGGTAGCCATCGGTGATGTCTTGATGCACCACGGGGCGCGGCGGCAATTGGCGGATGTGCTGACCTGTTTGCGCGAAGGATGCAGCATTGATGACATCGGAAAACGTGCTCTTCCAAACGCGGAACGTCGGCTAAAGGGCTTTCAGGATATGGCCCGTCTTTTCCACAAGCACCCTGCGGCCATTCGGCGAACACAGGAAATAATCGCCAAGTGTAGCTTTTGCCTGTCGGAACTTTCCTACGAATATCCGACAGAGGTGAGCAGTGAGGAAACGGCCCATGATCGCTTGATACGATTGACGCATCTTGGCTTGAAGCAGCGATACCCCAACGGGGTATCAGACCATGTGCAAGGCTTGGTGCATAAAGAACTGAAACTGGTAAAAACGCTGGGGTTCGCAGCCTATTTTCTGACAGTGCATGATATTGTTGCCTTTGCGCGATCACGCGGGATTCTGTGTCAGGGGCGTGGATCGGCGGCGAACTCGATCCTGTGCTATGCGTTGGGTATCACGGATGTAGGACCTGAAACCATCACGATGGTTTTTGAGCGGTTCATGTCGGAACACCGTGGTGAACCACCAGACATTGATGTCGACTTTGAACATGAACGCCGCGAAGAAGTGGTTCAGCATATCTATGAAAAGTATGGCCGACACAGGGCTGGCCTGTGCGCCACGGTCATCCATTTCCGAACGCGGGCCGCAATCCGCGAAATCGGTAAGGTCATGGGGCTGTCACAGGATGTGCTGTCGGGCTTAACAGGGCAAATCTGGGGGATGTCGGGAAACGGTGTCGATGAGGGCCGGGTTCGCGAACTTGGCCTTGATCCCAGTGACCGCCGCCTTGCACAGACCCTGCGTTTGATCGGCGAAGTGATTGGGTTTCCTCGTCATCTGTCCCAGCATGTTGGCGGCTTCGTCATTACACAGGGACGGTTGGATGAACTCTGCCCGATTGAAAACGCTGCAATGGAAGACCGCACCGTGATCGAATGGAACAAGGACGACATCGATACCTTGGGGATTCTCAAGGTCGATATCCTGTCACTTGGGATGCTGACCTGTATCCGCAAATGTTTTGACCTGATCGCAGCCCATGATGGCCCCGAACTCAGCATTGCGAATGTCCCGCAAGAGGATACCAAGACCTACGATATGCTGTGTGTGGCCGATGCTGTCGGTGTGTTTCAGGTGGAAAGCCGTGCGCAGATGAATTTCCTACCGCGAATGCTGCCCCGCACATTCTATGACCTTGTGATCGAAGTGGCGATTGTGCGGCCAGGCCCCATTCAGGGCGGGATGGTGCATCCCTACATCAACCGACGGCAAGGAAAAGAACCAATCAGTTTTCCATCGGCTGAGTTAGAAGCCGTGCTTGGCAAAACTTTTGGGGTTCCGTTGTTTCAAGAACAGGCGATGCAGATCGCGGTGGTGGCTGCGGGCTTCACCCCAGAAGAGGCCGATCACTTGCGACGATCCTTGGCGACATTCCGTAAGATGGGAACAATTGGCACGTTCAGAGACCGCTTCATAGGCGGTATGTTGGAGCGTGGATATGATCCAGACTTCGCAGATCGTTGTTTTTCCCAGATCGAAGGTTTTGGTGAGTACGGCTTTCCTGAAAGCCATGCCGCAGCATTTGCGATGCTGGCGTATGTGTCGGCGTGGTTGAAATGCCACCACCCAGCCGCGTTCGCCTGTGCGCTGCTGAACTCGCAACCGATGGGTTTCTATGCTCCCGCGCAAATCGTGCGCGATGCCCGTGAACACAGCATCGAAGTTCGCCCCATCTGCGTCAACAATTCTGGTTGGGATAACCATCTGGAGAAGCGGGTAGATGGTAGTTTGGCCCTACGGATGGGATTTCGACAGATCAAGGGAATGAAGCAAGAGGACGCTGACTGGATCGTAACCGCGCGTGGAAATGGATATCACGACATCCCCAGCCTTTGGCATCGCGCAGGTGTCTCGTCAGGTGCATTGGAACGCTTGGCCGAGGCTGATGCGTTCACAGGTCTAGGTTTAGCCCGTCGCGACGCGCTCTGGCAGGTCAAGGCGATCAGGGCAAACACGCCCTTGCCATTGTTCAATGATCCCATTGACGGTGAAGTGATTGCCGAACCAAAGGTCACGTTGCCTGCCATGAATTTGGGGGAAGCGGTGGTCGAAGATTACGTTTCAATGCGGCTATCGCTTCGCGCCCATCCGGTTGAATTGATACGTCCAACATTGTCCAACATCACCCCTCATGCTGAACTTCCGAATGTTCCCCTCGGTCGTGTCACCGTCTGTGGACTTGTAATCACGCGCCAACGCCCTGGCACTGCGTCTGGAGTGATATTCTTAACGCTTGAGGATGAGACAGGCGTTAGCAACATTGTAGTCTGGCCCAAGATTTATGAACAGTTCCGTGCCGCAGTGATGGGTGGACGACTGTTGCGGGTTTCAGGGTATCTGCAACGTGAAGGCATAGTCGTTCATCTGATCGCACAGGATATTCTGGACGTATCGCATAAGCTGACCGAGCTTGGTCATCCGATGGACCACACTATTGGTCAGACGTTACCCCAAGCCGACGATACCCCCCGCACCAAACAATCGCCTCCCGCAGGCCGTGCATTCCATCCACGGGATCAGGCAAAGAAATTATTTCCGAGTAGGGATTTTCATTAAGGTGTCTTGAGTGCCCACTCATCTTCACCTCCGCCACCCCCATTTTCATTCAATTCTGTTCGGTGTTGCTCACCCCCTGCCGGGCCCTGCAATCATCCCTTTTCATTTCGCGCGCGCAGACTATCCTGCGGGTATGAGTATGAACAGGCGTCTTTTCATTGCAGGTTTTGGCACGTTGAGCCTTGCGGCGTGCACGGGCAATGCCCAATCGTCAGCCCAACGTCCGACGGCCCGCGCAGACGGGTTGGCAGCAGATCTGCGCCCCGTTCCGAACGCGGCGTTTGATGCCTGGGTTGCCGGGTTCAGGCCGCGTGCGCGCAATGCGGGTATTTCGGCGGGCACGCTGGATGCGGCATTCGCCAATGCAGGGTATCTTCCGGGCGTCGTGACGCGGGATGGCAGCCAGATCCAGACACGCCGGACACTCGAAGAATACCTGTCGATCGCCACCTCCGATGAACGGCTGACCAAGGGGCGCGCGGCCTTTGCGCGGCATGAGCCGACGTTGCGCGCCATTGAGGCCCAGTATGGCGTGGACGCTTATATCGTCGCGGCAATCTGGGGCATGGAAAGCCAGTTCGGGGAAAAACGCGGGCAAATTCCGGTGGTTTCATCTACAGCGACGCTGGCTTTTGACGGGCGGCGCGGGGCTTTCTATGAAAGCCAGCTGATTGCGGCGCTGCGTATCCTGGAGAGGGGCGACACCACGCCGGCGCAGTTGACCGGAAGCTGGGCCGGGGCCATGGGCCACACGCAGTTTATCCCCACGTCCTACCAGTCGTTCGCAGTTGATTTTACCGGCGACGGGCGGCGCGATATCTGGGGGGAGGATCCGGCGGATGCGCTGGCCTCAACGGCGAGTTATCTGGCGCGCAACGGTTGGCGCTCGGGGCTGAAATGGGGCGCGGAGTCCGGCACGGGCGGCCCGTCGGGGCGCGAAATCCAGCCACAACGCGGCGGTGTCCGCTTTACGGTGACGCGCAATTTCGATGTTCTGAAGACCTATAACAATTCCGATCTTTATGCGATTGGCGTCGGTCATCTGGCGGACCGGATCGCGGGATCTGGCCCGTTGCAGGGTAGTTTTCCGCGCGATGCCAACGGGTTGAGCAAAGAGGACCGGTTGGCCATTCAACGTGGACTGACCGCGCGGGGCTATGATGTTGGCACCATCGACGGTGTGATAGGGACACTGACCGAAACCGCGATCCGCGATTTTCAGCAACGTCAGGGCCTTGCGGTCACGGGCATTGCATCCCCCGAAATCTTGAGCGCGCTGCGCTAATCTGGCTTGGGATTGTTTTGAAAAATCCAAGATGACTTTGCGGTTGCATGTGCTAACATATTCACAAAGTCGAATATCAGGGAGGATTTCGCATGATCCGTTACAGCACAGTATTCATGGTGGTGGCTGCGCCGGTTCTGGCCAACGAAAACATCGCCGATCAATACCCGCAATCGGTTCTTTATGCGAAGCCGTTCCAAGTGATCGAAAACGTCTGGTCCGCAATCGGTGCAACCGCGCCGCCCACGTATGACAATGCCGGCCATAACAATAACCTGTCCTTTATTGTGACGGGGGACGGCGTGGTGGTCGTCAATGCAGGGGCGAATTATGCGCTGGCAGAGGCGCTTCACGCTGAAATCAAGGCTGTGACCGACCAGCCGGTGAAGCTGGTTGTCAACGAAAACGGGCAGGGCCACGCCATGCTGGGCAACAACTACTGGACCGAGCAGGGCGTTGATGTGCTGGCCCATGTGGACGCCGCGGAGGAGTTTGAGGATACCTCTGCGCAAATCTTCCAAGGCATGCAGCAATATGCGGGGGACCGCGCCGAAGGCACCGTTCCGAAAGGCCCGACCGTGACGTTCGAGGACGAATACATCATTGAAATGGGCGATATGCGGATCGAGGTTCTATACCTAGGGCCGGCGCATAGCCCCGGCGATGTGTCCGTTTGGCTTCCGGAGCGCAAAATGGTGATCGCGGGGGACATGGCGTTCAACGAACGCATGCCGCCAATTTTTCAGAACACCTGCACCAGTTGCTGGATTGAAACATGGGAAACACAGTTCGAACCGCTCGGCGCGGTTTATGTGATCCCCGGTCATGGCCACCCGACGGACATGGCGGTGGTGCGTCAGGGCACGGTTGGCTACCTGACGTATCTGCGCGAAAAGGTCGGTGAGCATCTGGACGAGGGCGGAGACCTTGCGTCCGCGTATTACGTGGACCAGTCGCCGTTCGCGCACCTTGACACGTTCGAGGAGCTGGCGACCAAGAATGCAGGCGTTGTCTTTGCCGAGATGGAGTTCGAGTAGGGCACAGCCCGGCTTCGCCATCGCATCAAGACCGCAGGGTCCGAACCGAACAGAGTTTCGGCATGCGGCCTGAATTTATAGCCACCTTTGCCGCTGCCATAAGGCCAGTCGGGAGAAATGATTTGACGCAATGGGGATTCGATACCTAGGCTGGCGACGCTTCTAGACGTCCCGATCCACGGGGCGCGATTGAATTGTAAAGCAATACTCCAACCAACAGGGGATACCAATGATCAAGAAAACAACATGTGCCTTCGTGCTGGGCGCTGTCGCCGCGCTGAGCGGGACCGCAGCTGCCGCAGAGGGCCACGCGCTGACTGTGGGCTACTTCCTTGAATGGCCAATGCCATTTCAGTTTGCGAAAGTGAACGGCACCTACGAAGAAGCCCTCGGCATGGAAATCAACTGGGTCAGCTTTGACACAGGCACCGCGATGTCCGCTGCCATGGCATCCGGTGATGTGCAGCTGTCCGTCAGCCAGGGCGTGCCACCTTTTGTGGTTGCAACCTCTGCCGGTCAGGACCTTCAGATGCTCGACGTGGCCGTGTCTTACGCGGACAATGACAACTGCGTCGTGCGTTCGGACCTTGAGATCACCGCGGAATCGGCTGCTGACCTCGCAGGGTCCAAGGTTGCTGTGCCGCTCGGCACGGCCGCCCACTATGGCTTCCTGCGCCAGATGGATCACTTCGGCGTGGACGTCGCGTCCCTCGACGTTGTTGACATGTCGCCCCCTGATGGTGCGGCTGCATTGGCGCAAGGCGCCGTCGACATGATGTGTGGCTGGGGCGGTTCGCTGCGTCGCGCACTCGAAAGCGGCAACACACTGATGACGGGCGCTGAAAAGACCGAACTCGGCATTCTTGTGTTTGACGTAACCTCCGCCCCAACCGGTTGGGTTGCGGAGAACGAAGAGACTGTTGCGAAATTCCTCGCTGTGACGGCTGAAGCCAACGCCATGTGGAATTCCGGCGAGAACACGGACACCATGCTGCCTATCATCGCACAGGACGCCGGTATGGACGCAGAAGCGACAGCCGCGACAATGGCAACATTTGTCTTCCCGCCCGTTGACGAACAGCTGGGCGCTGCGTGGCTCGGTGCAAGCGCGCCTGCATACCTCAAAGGTGTGGCAGACGTCTTCGTTGAGGCAGGCTCCATCGATGGTGCGCTCGACTCTTATGACGGTGCGATCAACACGGCTCCATTGGCTGCTGCCAACGACATGTAAGATCTGAAACGACCGAGGGCCCGGTGCATCACGCGCCGGGCCTTTGTCTTTACTCGCAAGGTCGCGCATCTTGTCAGGAATATCGCGTCAGACGCGCAGGGGAGCCTCAATGGACGGACTAAAAATCGACAACCTTTCGATGCGTTTCGAGTTGCCAAACGGCGGCCATGTCCAAGCGCTTGAGGGGGTGTCCCTCAACCTGAAACAAGGCGAGTTGCTCAGCGTTCTGGGGCCATCGGGGTGCGGCAAGACGACGTTGCTGAACATCGTGGCAGGGTTTCTTGCGCCGACGGATGGCAAGCTGGTCATGAACGGGCACGAGATTGCGGGACCGGACGCGGAACGCGGCATGGTGTTTCAGGCGGGTGCGCTGTTTGAATGGATGTCCGTGCGCGACAACGTCAGCTTTGGCCCCCGCATGGCAGGGCGCAAAAGGGTGGACTACATGGGCAACGTCGATCACCTGCTCGAGGTCGTCGGCCTACAGGATTTCAAAGAAAAGATGGTCTATGAACTGTCCGGCGGGATGCAGCAGCGTGTGGCCTTGGCCCGCTGTCTTGCCAATGATCCCGACGTCATTTTGATGGATGAACCGCTGGGCGCGCTGGATGCGCTGACCCGCGAAAAGATGCAAAGCCTAGTGCTGAAACTCTGGAAAGAGACGGGCAAGACGATCATTCTGATCACCCATTCGGTCGAAGAGGCATTGTTGCTCGGCGAACGCCTGATCGTGATGGCTCCGCGCCCCGGGCGCATCCACAAGGAATACAATTTACCGTTTGCGGATCTGGGTGTTGGCGCCGACCTGCGGGAGGTCAAGAAGCACCCCGATTATGCCCCGACGCGTGAAGAAATCCTCAATATGATCTGGGACATGGAAGAAGAAATCATGGGCACCGCAGGGGAGGAGGCATAGGTATGGACAACACAGTAAACCTGATCTGCACCCGCGAACGCCTCGGCGAAACCGTATCAGAGTTGCGCGCGTTTAACGTCCCCGAAGGCCAGATTGTCGGTGATACCTTTGTGCTGCCGGACGGGTGCGATGTCGCCTCGACGTGGGATATCATTTCCTATCAGTTCGGCACGCTGGGCGGCGAGCTGTGGACCGAAACAGGCAACGTCGCGCTCGCCTCGTTGAACGCTGTTCCATATCTGGTCGGCTATGTTCTGCTTATCCTGCTGTTCATGGTGTTCTGGCGCGCGATCAAATCGCTACTGACACCAACGCGGGACTATACATCGCTCAAGACGGTTACGTTCGGAGATGAAAGCACCGTGCGCTCCGAAACGGCGGCCTCCATCATATCTGTCGGCCTGATTTTCTTTATCTGGTGCACGTTTACGGGGTCCATGCTGATCCCGTCATTCCTCCATTTGCCCGGCCCCTATACCGGTCAGTCGCGTTTTACCTATACGGTTGAGGACGCAGCCGGAAACCGCGACGATGCCGAAGTGTTCGTGAACGTCTTTGATGCCGGAGCCGAAAATCCGGATACGCAGGTCGACCCCGGTGATGGGTTTGCCAAGAACGACGCGACGGACATCACCATCTACCGCAGCGAAATCGTGGTCTGGGACGGCAACGATGATGTAAGCCGGCGCGCGGACGGGGCCCGCCTTGTGGCGATCAACGGTCAGGAGTTCCAGTTTGACGCCAGTGACCGTGACGAGGATGGCAATCTGACCCGTTCACCGCCGTCGTTCAATCTTGATTTTGCGCGGGTCGCGATCACCGATCGCGGAACCATTAACGTCACCCCGAACCAGGGCTGGCAAATGCAGCCGCTCTATCTGCCCGCACCCGAAGTGGTCTGGCAGCGCTTTATCGAGGTGTCGAAATACGGCTATCAGAATGTGTATCTTACCGTTCACCTCGGCTTTTCGCTGTTTCGTGTGATCGTTGGTTTCTTGCTGGGTGCGGCTGTCGGTATCCCGCTGGGCTATGCGATGGGTCTGTCCAACTGGTTCCGCGGCTGGTTTGACCCGATCGTGGAATTCATGCGGCCCGTGCCACCGCTGGCCTTGATCCCGCTGGTGATCATCTGGTTCGGCATCGGGGAAGTCGGCAAGATATTCCTGCTGTTCCTTGCCGCGCTGTGGATTATGGCGATTGCCGCACGCTCAGGCGTGTCCGGCGTGCGCATCACCAAGGTCCATGCGGCCTATTCGCTGGGCGCGTCCAAATGGCAAATACTGCGTCATGTGATCATCCCGAACTCCCTGCCGGAAATCTTTACTGGTGCCCGTGTGGCGATGGGGGTTTGTTGGGGCACGGTTGTTGCTGCTGAACTCGTCGCCGCCGAAGAAGGCATCGGCAAGATGATCACGACAGCGTCCAAATTCCAGAACACGGACATCATTTTGATGGGTGTGATCATCATCGGCGTGGTCGGTTTTGGCATCGACATGCTGATGCGCGTCGCCGAACGCCGGCTGGTTCCGTGGAAAGGGAAAGGTTAACCCCCCACCGAACCTCGCGACCCACGCAAAAAGGGCCGGAGCATCACCGCTCCGGCCCTTGTGTATTTTTCGGACCGTTTCGAAAAGCCGGACGAGTCCGCTCTGCGGGACAAAACGAGCTTTCGCTGCGCGCGCGCCAATGTCAGTTTCAGAGCCGCCGTTCGACAAACGGTCCTTTTTGAACAATCTCTACCGATGCCGTGAAGACCCAGTTTGAGCGCTTCTTGACTGTAACCATTGTGGCTGGTTTGAAGCCTCCATCATTGCAAAGAGGGTTGGTCTACAACGTAACATGAGGCACTAAATGACCGATGAGCACTACATTAGGACGGATGAAGCAGAGGATGTGGCCGGTTCCATCCGCCACGCGCTGCGCTGCGCAACTTTTGTAAGTGAAGATCCTCAAGCATGGAAATGGGGTATCTTGGCCTTGCACTCAGCGTTGCAAGGGGCATGCGTGTGTCATTTGACAAGAACTGCCGCACCCCTCGGTGCAGTTACCAACAGCAACGCTAAAGAGTGGATAAATTACTTTGAAGAAAGTCGAGTAAGTCGAAATGTGAAGTGCCCAGACACTAAGCTGATGCCCTTGCCAGACCTACTTAAAGCTGTGCGAAAATGCGGATCTGCTGGTGGTTCTACTACTAAAAACCTAGTCGAAATTAGCGACACAGAGTTAGTCTGGTTAAAGCGGATACACTTTGAGATCCGAAATCAGTTTGTCCACTTTGCGCCGCAGGGATGGAGTATTGAAATATCTGGAGTGCCGCAGATTGGGCGGATAATCGCGCGCATTATTAGGGATATTCACGATTGTGGCTGGGCGTTTAGGCATCTCGATCAGAGGAAGAAAGATGCGATGGTCATTGATTTGGAACACCTCACTAAAGCGATCTGGTCGGCCTAGGCGACAATAAACCCGCACATCTCGCTTCGGGGAAAGCTGTGCTTGCCTCTAATAAGCTACTTCGCGAGTAGTGATTATCGGGTGACTTGCGACTACTGATCCAGCCTCTAGGAGTGCAGTCCCATTGCCAAAGATTTGACCGACAATGCCTTGGACAATGGCTCGCCCGCCGTCACGGAACAAGATCGTGCCGACTTGCCCAGAAACTTGGACCGTGCCGCTCACCTCTACTTGTTGGACGATTCCAGAGATCTGGGCCATACCGCCTTGCTCTACAATCACACGTTGGGCCGTTCCGGACACCACGAGCGATCCACCGGAGAGCACTTGCGCGCCTTCCGAAATACCCGACAAAGTGAGGTAAGTATCGACAACTTGAAATGACGTGCGCCCCATGTTCACCGATACACCAGCGCAATCTCCGTAGGCCACTCCGTTTACAATGTTGCACGCAGCAAACCCACTCGTCGCGAACGACACGGAAAACAGAAAGAGTAGGAAAAATCGCATATTGCACCTGTTGAACGTTTTTGCTTCTACCGTGATAGCAGACTTTAGCTTCACCGCAGAAATTCCGTAAAGAGGGCTCAAAGCAGCCGTTCGTCGCGCCGCCCCAAATCATTCCTGAACAAGACCCACCGCGCAGTGCGTTAACCTTGGAACTGCCCATACCCGAGCCATACGCAAACCAAACGGTTTCCTTCCCGTTTCCATACCTCGCAAAATCCATAAAGAAGGGCGTAAACCAGTGCTTCGGGGGTAGGATACGATCCGAGCGGCTTTGCCCGTAAACATTTGCCCACGAAGAAGCCCGCCTGCGTTTCCACAGGCGGGCCAGTTTCAGACGTTCGGATTTACTGGAGCGCTTGATCCGTGATGACCGTGGTATAGGCCCCCTCGGGTTCCATCGAAATCACCGGATCGGAGCCACCCGCAAGCAACGTCGCAACCGTGCGCTCGTATGCCGCGACGTCCAATGCGCCCGTGCCGCCCATCGTCAGCTTGGCAATCTCGCCCATCATACGCGCCTGTGCCGCTTCGGACTGCGCGCCTGTTTCATCATTCTCCATGATGATCGCTGCGGCCTCGTCGACGTTCTCCTCCGCGTAGCGCCAGCCGCGCATGGACGCGCGCACAAAGCGGACCATTTTGTCCACGAACACCGGATCTTCGAGGTTCTCTTCGAGGACATAAATACCATCCTCAAGCGTCGCGACGCCTTGGTCTTCATATTTGAACGTCACCAGTTCGTCCGGATCAACGCCTGCGTCGATCACCTGACCGTATTCGTTATAGGTCATCGTCGAAATACAATCCGCCTGACGTTGCAACAGCGGGTCCACGTTAAAGCCCTGCTTGAGGACCGTCACACCGTCTTCGCCACCCTCGGTCGGGATTCCGACCTGACTCATCCAGCTCAGGAACGGGTATTCGTTGCCAAAGAACCAAACACCGATGGTCTTGCCGCGAAAATCCTCGACGCTTTCGATGCCGGTGTCTTTCCAGCACGTCAGCATCAAACCGGACGACGTGAACGGCTGCGCGACGTTCACAACAGGCAGGCCCTTTTCGCGGGCGGCCAGTGCGGACGGCATCCAGTTGAGCATCGCATCTGCGCCACCACCGGCCAGCACTTGTGGCGGTGCAATATCGGGGCCACCGGGCAGGATCGTGACCTCAAGGCCCTCTTCCTCATAAAACCCTTTGTCGAGCGCGACGTAATAGCCCGCAAATTGCGCCTGCGTGACCCATTGCAATTGCAGCGTCACGTCGTTGGCATGGCCTTCGGCGTAGGCGGCAGTGCCCCCCAGACCCGTCGCCAGTGCAGCGATTTGTAGTAAGTTCTTCATTTTGACCTCCAGTGTCAGTTGCATTTCGCTTCGGTGTGCCGAAGTCTTATCGTTGGGACGGATGCCAGAATGTCATCCGCTTCTCTATCAGGGCCATCGCCCCGTAAAACGCCGAGCCCGCAAGGGCTGCGACAACAATCTCGGCCCAAACCATATCAAGCGCAAGTTGGCCGACCGATGTCGATATCCGAAAGCCCATGCCAACCGTGGGAGAGCCGAAGAATTCAGCGACGATTGCACCAATCAGGGCAAGCGTTGTCGCGATTTTCAAACCGTTGAAAATAAAAGGAAGCGCGGCAGGCAGGCGCAGTTTGAACAGCGTCGGCCAATAGCCTGCGCCATAGGTGCGCATCAGATCGCGTTGCATTGCGCTGCTCGCCTTCAACCCGGCGACCGTGTTCACAAGGATCGGAAAAAACACCATCACCCCCACCACCGCGGCCTTTGATTGCCAATCACTGCCCAGCCATTTGACGAAAATCGGCGCGGTTCCAACGATAGGCAGCGCCGCCATGAACGCCCCCACCGGCAGGATGCCTTTGGTGAGGAATTCGGAGCGATCCGCCAGCAATGCCACCCCGAAGGCCGCGATCATACCGATGACGTATCCCGTCACAGCGCCTTTCAGGATCGTCTGTTCAAAATCCGCCCAAAGCGTGGGAAGCGACGCGGCAAACCGCGCGCCAATGTCGGTGGGAGGGGGCAGGATGACCGGGCTGATGCCCAGCATCGTGACCAAAACCTGCCACATCGCCAAAATCGTGACACCAAAGATAATAGGGATGGCGAGGCTGACAGCGCGTGTGTCCGACGCCGGCCCGTTGGCCAGACGGCTGTTGGTCCACCAGCCCAACGCCCAGATCAGGCCGGCATAAAGGAACGCCATCATGCCGCTGCCCCCATACCCATGCGCGCCAGGGTGCGCCGTTCAATAAAGCTAAGGATCGCGACCAGCGCGGCCGCCGTGATCGCCGCCCCGAACAGGGCCGCCCATGTCACCATCGGCTGGCCGTATTGATCCCCGACCAGCATGCGTGCGCCAAATCCCGCCCGCGCACCTGTCGGCAATTCGCCCACAATCGCGCCAACCAATGCAGCAGAAATCCCGATCTTCAAAGACGCAAACAGATAGGGCATCGACGCGGGAAGCCGCAACTTCCAGAACCCCTGATTGGCGTTTGCATTATAGGTGCGCAACAAATCAAGCTGCATCGCATCAGGCGAGCGCAACCCCTTCACCATACCAACGACGACCGGAAAGAAGCTCAGATAAGCGGAGATAACAGATTTCGGCAGCAGCCCCTGAATACCGATCGCGCCCAGCATCACGATAATCATCGGGGCAAGCGCCAAAATCGGAATGGTCTGGGACGTGATCGCCCATGGCATCACCGATTTGTCCATCGTGCGGTTATACACGATCCCGACCGCCAGCAGCACACCCAGCGTCGTGCCGATCACAAAGCCCAGCAGCGTCGCCGAAAGCGTCACCCAGCCGTGATAGACGAGCGAGCGCCGAGACGTCGGTGCCTTGGTGAAAATCGTGTCATACATCTCGACCGCGACCTGATGCGGTGAAGGCAGGCGCGGGCGATCCAACGTATAGGTCATCGGGATGATCGCGGGGTTCTTCACCGCCAGCGTCACGCCTGTCAACTCCTGTCGGTCCCTCGGCGCCTCTGGCGTTACCACCACATCGCCGCGCGCGGCCATATCCGCGGCCAGATGCGCATTCATCGGGATCACAGCCAACGTCCAGACCGCAAGGACAAACCCCACAACAACCAACGCCGGAATGATGCCTTTGATGTTCATGTGTTAGTCATCCAGATGCCCCGCGCGCAGCCCGTCACGCACGCGGTGCGCGATCGCGATAAACGCCGCACTGTCGCGAATATCCAGCGGGCGTTCTTTTGGCAGCGGGCTTTCGATCACGTCGCTGATCCGCCCCGGACGCGGGGACATAACGACAATCTTGGTGGACAGATACACCGCCTCGGGGATCGAGTGGGTCACAAAGCCGATGGTTTTTTCCGTCCGCGCCCAAAGCTGCAAGAGCTGTTCGTTCAAATGATCGCGCACAATCTCGTCCAGCGCGCCAAACGGTTCGTCCATCAGCAAGATATCCGCATCAAACGCGAGGGCGCTGCTGCATCCCACCCGACAGCTGCCACGGGAACTTCTTGTCGAACCCTTCAAGGTCCACCAACTCCATCACACGGGCCACACGTTCGGCCTGCTCTGCCTTGGAAAACCCCATGATTTCAAGCGGTAGGCGGATGTTGCCGCCAATGGTGCGCCACGGATACAGCCCCGCCGCCTGAAACACATAGCCATAGGCGCGCGCGCGCCGCGCGTCCTCTGGGGTCATTCCATTGACAGAGATTTCGCCGGCTGTGGGCGTTTCCAGCCCTGCGATACAGCGCAAGAACGTCGTCTTGCCACAGCCCGATGGCCCGATGAAACTGACGAAATCGCCCTTGTTGATGTCAAGGCTCACACCCTTGAGCGCATGCACTGGGCCATCGTTTGTTTCAAACGTCAGATCAAGGTTGCGGGCGGAAATTACAGGTCTATCGCTCATTGGCTGTCGGCTTTCTTTCCGCACGAAATCACGGAATTCGTGTCAAGTTCGACAAGTCGCCGTAACTTGAGCAAGCCGCCTGCGCGTTTTTCAATTTCAGTTCGCAGCTTTTGATCATGTCCGGGTAAAAACTCCCCGCCCTTGGTAACGTCACCGCAACCGCATTCGCATTTGATCACTCTAGACCCCCGTCGCCGGAATGCCCGACCGTTGCACAGGGCGCGGCGCGGTCAGTTCTTTCCAGCTCGACAGCGCCTTGTTGGTCACGCCGTTGCCTTCGCGACGCACGAATTTGCCGTGGCCTTCCTTCGTGCGGATGTCGCCGTCATGTACGGCCACATGCCCACGCGTCAGGGTGAAACGTGGCAGGCCTTTGACGTGCTGGCCTTCGAACACATTGTAATCAATTGCAGATTGCTGCGCCCCTGCGGTAATGGTCTTTTCTTTCTTCGGATCCCATACCACCAGATCGGCGTCCGCTCCGACCAGAACTGCACCCTTCTTGGGGTAACAATTCAGTATCTTGGCGATGTTGGTCGACGTCACGGCGACAAATTCGTTCGGCGTCAAACGTCCTGTGGCGACGCCATGGGTCCACAACATCGGCATGCGGTCTTCAAGCCCGCCGGTGCCATTGGGGATCTTGGTGAAGTCGCCCACACCGGTGCGTTTCTGCTCTGTGGTGAACGCACAGTGGTCCGTCGCGACCACCGACAGGCTGCCGCTTTGCAGGCCCGCCCACAGACTGTCTTGATGTTGCTTGTTGCGGAACGGCGGGGACATGACGCGCCGTGCGGCGTGGTCCCAGTCGGTGTTGAAATACTCGCTCTCATCCAGCGTCAAGTGCTGGATCAACGGCTCGCCCCAGACGCGTTTGCCTTGCTGGCGCGCGCGCCGGATCGCCTCGTGGCTCTCCTCGCAGGATGTGTGCACCACATACAAAGGCACGCCCGCCATATCCGCGATCATAATGGCGCGGTTCGTTGCTTCGCCTTCAACCTGCGGCGGGCGCGAATATGCGTGTGCCTCGGGGCCCGTGTTGCCCGCAGCGAGCAACTTGGCGCTGAGTTCCGCCACCACATCGCCGTTCTCGGCGTGCACCATGGCAATTCCGCCCAGTTCGGATAGGCGATTGAAAGACGCATAAAGCTCATCGTCGTTCACCATCAACGCGCCTTTGTAGGCGAGAAAATGTTTGAACGTGTTGATCCCGCGATCCTTGATCACGCTTTCCATCTCGTCAAACACCTGCTCGCCCCACCACGTCACCGCCATGTGAAAGCTGTAGTCGCAATTCGCACGCGTCGATTTGTTGTCCCACATCTGTAACGCGTCATGCAGGCCTTGCCCGGGGGAGGGCAGGGCGAAATCGACAACCATCGTCGTCCCACCCGCCAGCGCCGCGCGGGTGCCGCTTTCGAAATCATCGCTCGAATACGTCCCCATAAACGGCATTTCCAGATGCGTGTGCGGGTCAATGCCGCCGGGCATCACATAACACCCAGTCGCGTCCAGCTCGTCATCGCCTTTGAGGTTCGGGCCGATTTCAGTGATCACTCCACCCTCGATCAACACGTCCGCTTTGTAGGTCAGGTCGGCGGTCACAATCGTGCCGTTTCTAATCACTGTGCTCATCTCAGGCTCCTTTATTCATCTGGCCCATATAACTCCGGGGGTTTGGGGGCTGGCCCCCAATGCGGCGCTAGGACACAATCTGTGCCGTTTCCAACACCGCGTGCATCAACACATCTGTGCCCGCAGTGGCCCATTCGGGTGAAATCTCTTCGGCTTCGTGGTGGCTCAGCCCATCCACGCAAGGACACATGATCATGGCCGTCGGATACAAATCATTGATCCAGCAGGCATCATGCCCCGCACCGGAAATGATATCCATGTGACAATATCCCAGCCTCTCGGCGGCATCGCGCACGGCTTTTACGCAGCTTTCATCAAACGCAGGCGGGTCGAACTGGCCGACAATCTCGCAGCTAAACTCCACGCCGATCCCCTCGCAAAGCTTCGGCGCGCGCTCCATCAATTCGGCGGCCATCGCGTTCAGCTTGTCCAGCAGATGCGTGCGCATATCTACGGTAAACACAACTTTGCCGGGGATCACATTGCGCGAATTCGGGTAAACATCGATATGCCCGATCGCACCCACCGCGTTGGGCTGGTTTTTCATCGCAATCTCGTGCACCAATTCCGTCACCAACGCCAGGCCGCGCCCTGCGTTCTTGCGCATATGCATCGGCGTGGATCCTGTGTGGCTGTCTTTGCCCGTCACCGTGCATTCGATCCAGCGCAGACCTTGCCCGTGGGTGACGACGCCAATGTCCTTGCCCTCGGCCTCCAGGATCGGCCCCTGTTCGATGTGCAGCTCGAACATCGCATGCATCTTGCGGTCGCCGACTTTTTCAGGCCCTTTCCAACCGATCCGCTCAAGCTCGTCGCCAAACCGTTTGCCCTTTGCGTCGACGCGGTCATTGGCCCAGTCCAACGTGTGCTTGCCCGCGAAAACACCCGACGCCAGCATCGCAGGTGCAAACCGTGTGCCTTCTTCATTGGTCCAGTTTGTCACCACAATCGGGTGTTTGGTCTTGATGTCGAGGTCGTTCATCGTGCGGATGATTTCCAGCCCGCCAAGCACGCCCAACACACCGTCATATTTGCCGCCCGTTGGCTGCGTGTCCAAATGCGATCCGACGTAGACGGGCAGGGCGTCGGGATCGGTGCCTTCGCGACGGGCAAACATATTGCCAATCTCGTCCACGCCCATGGTGCAACCCGCATCCTCGCACCATTTCTGAAACAGGTGGCGGCCCTCGCCATCCTCGTCCGTAAGCGTTTGGCGGTTGTTGCCGCCTGCAACGCCGGGGCCGATCTTGGCCATTTCCATCAGGCTGTCCCACAGCCGCGCGCCATTCACCTTCAGATTTTCGCCTGTTGCCGGCATCGCGCGTCCCCCGATTTGTGCGTGTAATATTTGACCAACTGGTCAAAGCCACGCTAACAGTTGGATAAGACCAGTCAAGGATTTTGCTTAACACTTGGGCAAGCTGCCGCTAAGCGTCGCATTGCTTTCGGGCAGGGTGCCCGAATTATGCTCACACAGAAAAGAGGCTTTATGCCCGACACCTCGCCAAAGCCGGACACGCGCATTCAGAAAAAGAACCAGGCGGCGATTCTCGACGCGGGGCTCGTGGTGTTTTCGCAGTTCGGGTTTCGCGGATCGACGCTGGATATGGTCGCGGACGCGGCGGGCTTGTCCAAGCCGAACCTGCTGTATTACTTCCGCTCCAAGGATGCGATTTACACAGCCCTTCTAGCCAAACTGCTCGAAAACTGGCTGGAGCCGCTGAAAGAAATCAAGGCCGGCGGGGACCCCGTGACCGAACTGCTCGGCTACGCCATGCGCAAGCTGGATATGTCGCAACATTACCCCCGTGAAAGCCGCCTGTTTGCCAATGAAATCATTCAGGGGGCGCCGCGCATCGGGGACGTCTTGCGCGGAGAGCTGCGCGCGCTGGTGGACGAG
>CBFHGD010000026.1:0-20615 GCA_965655275.1 Octadecabacter sp.
GCGACTTCGACGATATACTGGCTAAATGTCTCGGCAAACCCCGACAGCGGGCGCGCCAGAACCCAGGCGCGGGTCTTGTCCCAAAACGGCAGGTTCGAAGTCACGATATCGCGCATCGTCCCCTTGGGAATGACTGCATAGGCCTCGGTGAAAATCGCGCGGTCCGTCAGGAGCTGCGTTTGCGGCGGGTGGCCACCGTGCGGGGCGTAGTAGGTTGGTTTTTTCATAGAGCGAGGATAGCCGACCGCGCGGCGCGGCCAAGGCCCCAACGCGGGGATACACTCGTTTGAAAAGATTGATAATCCAGCCCGCCGCAAAACTAATCTGCGGATCGATCCGTAACTCTGACCGGGAAGGTACCGTGGCAGTCCCTAGGGGAATCGAACCCCTCTTTCCAGGTTGAAAACCTGGCGTCCTAACCGATAGACGAAGGGACCGCTCTTGGTGAGGGCGTATTTAGGGAAGCATCCCGCGCGACGCAAGCAGATTCTTGCGAAAAAATGCGCGAATGTTTCAGGTGGCGGGTGCCGCGTCTTCGAGGCGCAATTGCGGGCTTTGCTTGCCCCGCCATGTGTTGATTTCCAGCCGTCCCGCCAGGTGGAACCGTGCGCTGCCATGGTTTTGCAACATCGCCCCAAGGGGGCCATCCATTGCTCCAAAACAAATCGCATCAATGCGCGCAGCGATCCCGTCGCCAAACGTGACTTTCAGGTGATTGGCCCCGACAACCTTGGTGAAATTGATCACGCAATCCGGGAACACGAACCGCGGGGCAGGGGCGCCCGCGCCAAACGGACCGGCGTGTTCGATTTGTTCGATCAACTCCACCGTCGCGGCGCCGGGCATGAGCAACCCGTCGACGCGCAAATCCGCCGGGCCAATATCACCCGCGCCTTGTTTGCCGAGCAATTCGGACAGCCGTTCCATTGCCGCGTCCAGCGTGTCGCGCGCTACGGTCAGGCCCGCCGCCATCTTGTGCCCGCCGCCCTTGATCAACAGACCCTCTGCCGCGCACCGCTGGATTGCGGCCCCGAGGTCGACACCGGTGACGGACCGCCCCGATCCTTTGCCGGTGTCCCCGTCCAGCCCGATGACAATCGCGGGGCGGTTGGTGGCATCCTTCAAACGCGACGCAACGATGCCGACGACGCCGGGGTGCCACCCCTCGCCAGCGGCCCAAACCAGTGGCGCATCGGTGCCGCGCGCCTCGGCCTGTTCCAGCGCCATGTCGCGGACCTGCGCCTCGATTTCCCGGCGTTCGGTGTTCAATTCGTCCAACCGTTCGGCCATGGACTGCGCCTCACGCGGGTCGGTCGTGGCCAGCAGGCGCGCGCCGAGGTCCGCCTTGCCGATGCGCCCGCCCGCGTTCACCCGCGGCCCCAGCAGAAAACCGAGGTGGTATGACGATGGCGCCGTGTCCATGCGCGCCACATCAGCCAATGCTACAAGGCCGGGCCGCTGGCGGCGCGCCATGACCGTCAGCCCCTGGCGCACAAAGGCGCGGTTTACCCCGACCAGCGGTGCAACATCCGCCACCGTTCCAAGCGCGACAAGGTCAAGCAGGCCCATCAAATCGGGGGTGCTGGACCCTGCTTCGCGCAGCTGGCGGTTCGCCTCCACCAGTGTCAGGAACACGACTCCGGCGGCACATAAATGCGCCAGATCACCGCTTTCGTCCTGCCGGTTCGGGTTCACGACGGCAAGGGCGGGGGGCAATGTCTCGCCGCCCAAATGGTGATCCAACACCACGACGTCCGCCCCGACAGCCGCCGCAATCGGTCCGTGGGATAACGTCCCGCAATCCACACAAATGATCAGATCATGATCGCGCGCAAGGGCCGCCATCGCCTCGTCGTTGGGGCCATACCCCTCATCAATCCGGTCCGGCACATACAGCGTGGGGGTCACATTGAACCCGCGCAGCCAGTCAATCAGCAGCGCTGCCGACGTGCCACCATCCACATCGTAATCCGCAAAAACCGCTATTTTCTGTGGCCCCGTCGCAGCCGTGACAATGCGCGCCGCAGCGACCTCCATATCCCGCATGGATCGCGGGTCAGGCATCAGGTCGCGCAATGTTGGCGCCAGAAAGCCGGCCGCGTCCGCTGCCACAATACCGCGGCGCACCAATGTGCGGCAAACAGGCAAGGGCAGGGCGGTGTCTTGGACCATGGCTTGCGCCAACCGGTCGTCTTCGCCGGTTGGTCCGACCCAGCGCCGTCCGGTCGCCGATCTGTCAACGTTCAAAAACGCGCGCGCTATATCTGGTGTGTCACTCATCACGCCACACTCTATATGCCCGACCGTCGGGATTCGCCACGGGCTATCTTCTCTGGCTCTTAAATACCGACTTTCGCAGACCGGATGAGATGCGCGACGCCGGACGTCTAGACAGGGTTGCGATAGGACATGCGCCGCACGGATCCGGTTTTGGACCGCATCAGGATCGTCTCGGCGGTCAAAAAGCCCGGCTCACGTTTGATCCCCGCCAAGAGCGATCCGTCTGTCACGCCGGTCGCCGCGAAAATGACATCCGATGTGACCATATCGTCGCGGGTATAGACGCGGTCGAAATTGGTGATGCCGGCTTTGCTTGCTCGGCCACGCTCGTCGTCGTTGCGAAACAACAGGCGGCCAAACATCTGCCCGCCCATACATTTCAGCGCGGCGGCTGCCAGCACGCCCTCGGGGGCGCCACCGCTGCCCATATACATATCAATCCCTGTCACCTCGGCCTCTGCGCAGTGCATCACGCCCGCCACGTCACCGTCCGTGATCAGGCGGATCGCAGCACCTGTGCCGCGAATTTCCTCGATCATTTCGTCATGGCGCGGGCGTTCCAGCACGCAAACTGTGATGTCCTGGGTCGAACAGCCTTTGGCAGAGGCCAGTGCGGACACCCGTTCAGACGGTGACATGTCCAATGTCACCACCCCGTCGCGAAACCCCGGGCCAATGGCCAGCTTGTCCATGTAGACGTCAGGCGCGTGCAGCATGGACCCGCGCGGACCCATGGCAATCACCGTCAGCGCGTTGGGCATGTCTTTGGCCGTGAGCGTTGTGCCTTCCAGCGGATCAAGCGCGATGTCCACGCCAGGCCCCGTGCCGGACCCCACTTCCTCGCCGATAAACAACATCGGGGCTTCGTCACGCTCGCCCTCACCGATCACCACAACGCCCGCGATGTCGAGCTTGTTAAGCTGGTCGCGCATTGCGTTGACGGCCGCTTGGTCGGCGGCCTTCTCGTCGCCCCGCCCGATCAACGTCGCGGAGGCGAGGGCGGCGGCTTCGGACACACGGGCAAGGCCCAAGGATAGCATACGGTCGTTGAAATCGGGCGTCGGCATGATGAAATCCTTCAATAGGGTTGCGCATGTGCGTTGATCTGCGCCTATCCCGCCTCAACCGACGGGGCAACACTGTGTGCGCTAACGGGGCGCGACTTTCGACACGTCCACTCCGGTCCGGCGCGACGTGACGGCCAAAATAACCAAGGCCAAAAGCCCGATCATCGTCGCCACACCGAGGATTCGCGCAATGTCGCTGTAGGGCAGCGTGCCTGCCGATGTTGTGGATACCGCACCGATTGCTAGGGCGGATGCAAACACCAGACGCCCCACAAAACTCTTGAGGGACAACCACGTCGCGCGGGTGTCGTCTGCCAGCAACGGCTGGATGCGCCCCAGAATAAACGGGCGCGACAGCGCGTCAGGCACCATGCGCAACAACAAGAACGCCAGCGCGATCATGCTTTCGGTCAGGGCCATCACGCCCGATATGGCGATTTGCAGCACGAACGCGCCGAGCAACAACAACGGCAGACCCAGCGCCCTGCGCAGGCGCAGCGCAAACAGCGATGCGAGCACGGAAATGCCCATCATCAGGGCAGTCACCATGCCGCTGACCAAGGGTGCGGAGGTGGCGAGGCCGAACCCGCCCAGCGCCTCGAGAATGAACGGTTGCCCGAAAATAAAGGGCAGGTGGCTGAACCCGTACATCAAAACGCCAAGGGCAAAGAACCACAACAGAACAGGATTGCGAAAACTGTCACGCAGGCTGCCCAAACGTAGCAATTCGGCGCCTTCGGCAACGTGGGATGTGCGCGGCGGTTCGACGAAACGCAGGGTGATCCAGAACAGCGCGACAAACGCCAGTGCGCTGGCGATGAACGGCAGACGTGGATCAACCAGCGCCATCGCGCCGCCCATCAGGGCAGACAGGGCGAGGGCGGTGAACGAGAACCGCCACGCGATGATTTCTTGCGCTTCGACTTCATCCGCGCGCTCCGTCGCGGCAAGGCTTTCAAACAGCATGGCTTCATCCGTGCCGCTGGCGAAAGCCATGCTCGCACCGAGCAGGATTTGGCCTGCCGCAAAGATCGCAAAACTGCCTCCAAGGGCCAGCATGACATAGCCCAGCAACCCTGCAACCGCGCTGGCAATCAGGGTTTTGCGCCGCCCGAACCGGTCCGACATATAGCCGGACGGAACCTCAAGCACCGTCGTGGCCACATCATAGACCGCATACAGGAGGATCGCCTGCGCGCCGGACAAAACGTCCTGGAAATACAGAAACCAGACCGCCTGCCAGAAGATCAGGTTGCGCAGAAAACGGGACCAGCGGTAAAGGGTGATGTTGCGGGCGATGACATGCATGGTTCAGCGACCATATCAGCGCGCGCCGATTTAGCTAGCCAACTTCCTCGATCCGGATTGCGACGGGCGTGCCTTGCACCACTGAGGTTTTTTCCATCGCGGCGAGGGCTTCGTCCAACGCGTTTCGGGTGACTTTATGGGTCACAATCAGCACAGGTGCGGCGGTGTCGGCGTGACCATACTGGCGCATCCGGTCGATCGAGACGCCCGCATCGCCCAAAACCGCGGCGACCTTGGCCAGCGCGCCGGGTTTGTCGACAAGCTGCATGCGCAAATAATACGGCGCGGGCACCGCGGCTTTGGCTGCGCGCGCCTTGCGCAGCGTGGTGGCGGGTTGGCCGAACGTCGGCAGGCGCAATCCGCGTGCAATATCAATCACATCAGACATCACTGCGCTGGCTGTCGGGCCTTCGCCCGCACCCGCACCGCGCAGCACGATCTGCCCCACGCTGTCGCCTTCGATGACCACCATATTGGTGCCCCCCTCAAGCTGGCCTAGCGGGGAATCGGACGGCACGAGGCAAGGCGACATGCGCTGTTCCAGTCCGCGTCCCGTCATCTGCGCAACGCCCAGAAGTTTGATGCGGTAGCCCATGTCGTGCGCCGCATCGATGTCTTCCAGCATGACGGCCTGAATACCCTCAAGGTCCACCGCATCAAAATCCACCTGTGTGCCGAACGCCACGGATGCCAGCAATGCAAGTTTGTGGCCCGCATCAATGCCGCCCACGTCGAGGTTGGGGTCAGCCTCAAGAAACCCCAGTTTATCGGCTTCGGCGAACAGCGCGTTATAGCCCTGACGGGTCGCCTGCATCTGGGTGAGGATATAATTGCAGGTGCCGTTCATTACGCCCATCACGCGGGTGATGTCATTGCCGGCCAACCCTTCGGTCAGCACTTTCATTACCGGAATACCCCCCGCGACGGCGGCCTCGTAGCGGATGACTTTGCCTGCAGCTTCGGCGGCTTCGGCCAGGGCCTGACCATGGTGGGCGAGCATGGCCTTGTTGGCGGTGACGACGTCCTTGCCTGCTTTGATCGCGGCCTCGGTGGCGTCTTTGGCGGGGCCTTCATCGCCACCCATAAGCTCCACGAAGACATCCACGTCGTCGCGTTTTGCCAGCGCGACGGGATCGTCTTCCCAGGCGTAACCGGACAGTGGCACGCCGCGGTCTTTGTCTTTGGAGCGCGCAGAGACTGCGGAAATAACGATTTCGCGCCCCGTGCGGGCCTCAAGCAGTGCGGCTTGGTTGCGGATGATACGCACCACGCCAACGCCAACGGTTCCGAGGCCAGCGATGCCGAGACGAAGCGGAGTGGTCATATGCGTGATCCTTAGATGAGAGTTGCCGTTCTGTTAGCGCGTCGGGCGGCGGGTTTCAACGCACACCGCGCAGCATCCGTGCGCGCTCGGCAGGCGGGATGACCGGACCACGCAGATCCGCAGCGCGCGCGCGCAGGGCCGCCACGCGGGGTGCCAACTCGCTTTGCGTGTTTTCAGCACCGCTTTGGGACGCCCCAACCTGCGCAATCAACGGCGTAAGGGGGACGAGCGCGGGATAGGGTGCATTGGCTTGTTCGGGCGAAATCGTGCCCTCCAGCGCCGGAAATTCGGCGCAGGATGCAAGGCTGGCAAGCACGGCAAAGGCAAGGGCAAGGCGCATGGGGAGGGTCCGTCAGGTTCGCGGTGACCATAGAGGCGCAGGTGCTGGCGGGCAAGGTGGCACAACTATGCGCCTTTATGCGCTTTTCTTGTGAACGGGTGTTCAGTTAAAAGGTATCAGGGGCAACCTTCAGGGGACGTATGGCACGCAAGACCGGATCACACGCGGGGATCACCGGACCAAAGGTGCGCGACGCGGCATTGCGCCTGTTCGCGCGCCATGGCTATGCGGCTGTGTCCATGCGCCAGATCGCGGCCGAGGTCGGTGTGCAGGCGGGCGCGCTATATAATTACACCCCCGACAAACAGACCCTGCTGTTTGATTTGATGCGCACCCATATGGAGGACCTGTTGGCGGCGCGCGCGCAGCAGGGACGCGGTGGACCCCCGCTTGAGCGGCTTGAGCGGTTCACCAGTATGCATATCCGGTTTCACCTTGAACGCCCCGATGCGGTGTTCATTGCCTATATGGAATTGCGCAATCTTGAGCCGGGCAACTTTGCCGCCCTCGCGCGATTGCGCGCGCAATATGAGGACGGGCTGGAGACGATCGTGGCGGATGGCGTGGCGCGCGGTGAGATGCGCGTGAGCGACACCAAGATCACAACGCTCGCGATCATTGCGATGCTGACCGGGCTGACCACGTGGTATCGAACCGGTGGGCGTCTGCCGCTGGACGAGATCGAGCGGATCTATATCGACATGGTGCGCGGCGCGGTCGGTGTGGCCTAGGCGCGCGGGTGCGCCCGTTGAAAGCGGCCCTTCGGGGAGAGTTTATAGGCCAGATGAAGCGCGTGTCGCGATTGGGGCAGACGTGTCGTTTTGGCCGCTGGAGATTGGCTGGAAATGGAGGGTGCTATGAAAGTCGGATTTATCGGGTTGGGATCGGTTGGCGGAAAGCTGGCAGGATCGATGTTGCGCAACGGGTATGCGTTGAGCGTGCATGATCTGGACGCGCAGGCCGTTGCCGAATTTGTTGCACGCGGGGCCGTGGATGGGGGATCGCCGGCGCAAATCATGGCCCGGTGCGATTTGGTTATTACCTGCCTGCCGTCGCCACAGGCCTGTGCCGCGGTGGTCGAGGCGATGTTGCCAGAGGTCATAGCGGGCAAGATCTGGCTGGAGATGTCGACGACCGATGCGGGCGAGGTTCAGCGATTGGGGGCAGCCGTGCAAGCAGCGGGCGGTGCGGCGGTGGATTGCCCCGTATCTGGGGGCTGTCACCGCGCCGAGACCGGGAATATCTCGATCTTTGCAGGCTGTGATCGGGCAACCTTCGATCGGGTCTTGCCGGTGCTGACGACGCTGGGGCGGCGGGTGTTGCACACGGGGCCGATCGGGTCGGCCAGCACGTTGAAGGTGATGACGAATTACCTCGCGACGGCGAACCTTTTGACGGTCTGCGAGGCATTGGTGACGATGAAGGCAGCTGGCCTTGATCTGGCGACGACCTATGAGGCGATCAAGATTTCCAGTGGAACGTCGTTTGTTCATGAAACCGAAAGTCAAGTGATCCTGAACGGCAGCCGCGACATCGGGTTCTCGATGGGGTTGGTCAAAAAGGATATCGGGCTGTTTCAATCCATTGCTGAAACCCATGGCGTGCCGGTCGAGATCAGCCCGCTGATGGTGCAGATTTTCGATGAGGGGATCGAACGTTTCGGCTGGGGCGCACAATCGGACGACATTATCAAACGGCTGGAAGAGGCCACCGGACTGGACATTACCGCCCCCGGTTTTCCGCCTGAAATGGTGGACGACGAGCCCGAAGAGCCGGGGTATGAAGTTGTGCCACCGCGCTAGCGGCTTTCCTTGCGGGCGCGCCTTGGCTAAAGGGGCAGGCAAGGGAGGCCATTCATGTCTGACACAGTGAATTCACAAGACGAGGTGATCGCGACGATGCAGGCGTCGGCGTTGCGTCGGCTGTTTGCTTACGGCGCCGTTTTCACGCTGGGGGCTATGTTGATTTTGCTGGCGTTCTTGCAGCCCCCTGCGCTGGGCTGGCAGCTGTTCTTGATTGTCTTGGGGGCCGCTGCATTGATTGTCGCGGAACGCCTGCGCCGCGCGACACAGCTTGGCCTGATCCTGACGGAGCATGAATTGCGTGACACGGCGGGGCAGGTCTTGACGCCGCTGGACAACATCACGTCGGTGGATCGCGGGGCGTTTGCATTCAAACCCTCAAACGGGTTCGTGTTGCGCCTGCGCACAGCACCCGGGCGCGCGTGGGCCCCGGGTCTGTGGTGGCGTTATGCGACGCGGATCGGTGTCGGGGGTGTGACCGCCGCGGGTCCGGCCAAATACATGGCCGAACAGATCGCGTTGCGGATCGAGGCGCGCAAAGGCTAGCTTCCGATCGGACAGATGCGGCCCGCAATCGTGCCATTGTGGCTGTAGCAAAACATTCTTGGCGAGTCGCGCGGGCGTGTGAAAACGGTGTTCTCAAAGCTGAACGTCTCTAGTCCGACAGCGAAATTTGGCTCGTAATCGACCCAGGTCTGCACAATGATCAAGACTTCGCCATCCGGCATGACAGGGATTTTGTCATCGCCAACCATGCCTTGAAGCTGACTGTTGTTCATATCTCCAGCCCCGCCTTTATTGCGGGACCAAACGACATGATATTCGCCGATTGTCGGGTCGTTCTCGTCTGCAATGTATTGAACAGCGGTCACCCGCAACTTTGTGAGCGACGGTGAATTTGTCAGGAACCGGTGCACGCGCCACAAATTGATCATATAGGTATTTGTGATCAGGTTGTCCTCACGACTGAGCGCATCGGACAGCGTATAGGAAGCCTTAACGTTGATGGACTGGTTGCGAAATGCATCGAAGAACACAAAAGTTGCCAGAATTGCGCTGAACAGCAGCGGCAACATGATCACGGATTCCACAATAACGCTGCCTTCGTCATCGCGCCGGAAACGGCGCAGCCGGGATGTATATTTTTTAAACATCAGATAGGCTCCATGACAAATGCGGTTGTGGAAACAAGGCGGTAGTATCCGCCATCCATCCGGGACAAATACCAGCCAAGCGCGGTTTCGGGCAGCATGGGCACGAAAAGCCCGCAGGCCCGAAAGATCATGACCTGGTTCGGTGTACCGGTGCTGATGTCAGGTGCCTTGAACGGGTCCGATACGTCGGTGCATGATGGCACGCGCGGGATCGAGTTGTCCGAGTTGCTGCCGGAATGGCGCATATCAAGGGGGCGCATTTCAATGCGCAGATTGGTCATGCAGTTATCAATGATGCCGGCCGTATTACAGACCATCTGTTTGATCTGGTCATCGGTGGGCGGGTTTTCGGGGTTCAAACTGATTTCCCGCACAGTCATGGTGACACCGCGTTCCAACATGACATGACGGGTCATCAACAAGCCCAGTTCAAAACCGGACACCGCCAGGATCATGAATGGTATGAAGATGATCACGAATTCGACGGTCGGACCGCCGTCCTCTTTCTTGCGAAAGACCCGCAAGAACTGCCCTATTTTTTTGATCCCAAACATGTTCCCGGATCCCTATTGCGTTAACTTCAGGTTGCGGATGTCGGATGCAATGGCCGAGAACGCATCCGAGATGTCCGTGCCTGCCACATCGAAGTAGTGGGTGTCGGACGTTGCGCAATCTTGCAGGGCTTGGCGACCAGCGGAGGGGGCTTCGAAGGCCACTGTATAAATGATGATCCCTTCGGCGCGCGCAGCGGCACAAATAGCGGACAGTCGATTGTCGGCTTGCCAGTTTCTCACAACGCGGGTGTTACGTGCATCTTCAGGCGCATTATATTCGCTGGATGAAATTGCGCCGTGATTGCGCGCACGCGACAACAGCTCATTGTTGATATCCGAGTAGACCCAACCGGCATAGAGTTCCTGCCACGTCGCGCGTTTTACAATGTCGTCGTAGGTCGGGCCTACGCCTTTTGGAAAGATGTATTCTTCACCAGCCTGACGCGCCTGAACGTATTCCCACTGCGACGAATAGCCGTTGGGGTAGCTGCGCCAGCGTGAGCTGCTGGAATACCGGTTCCAATAGAAACGGTCGTCCCAGTAGTCGAATTCGGTGTGTTCGCCACGGTACTGGATCGAGAATTCGTCGCTATCGACATCCCAAACAGCCTGATCCGGATCGTCAAGGTCGAACCAGACATTGGACATGCCTGACTTGAGCGGTTCGTCGATATCATATTGTGTAGTGTTCTCACCGTCCGTCATCAGAACGACAACTTTCAGGATATCAGGCTCGTCAAAGGACTCAGGGCGGGTTGACGCGATAGCAGGAACGCCTGTGCCCGGGGCACCGGCCAAGTCTGCGATGACTGCATTCGTGCTCGGGTCGAGCAGGGCCACGCCCCACTTCATACCCATGTCGATCGCCGTGTTGCCATAGGGCACCAGAGCGTCGATCTGGTCATGCAGCATGCCTTCGTTGGTGCTGGCGGCAACGATTGCGTTGTGATCGCCGCGGTGGCACCACGGATACCGGATGCGGTCCGGGTCGGTGTCCTGGACAGTCGAAAGATAGTCGTCGGACGAACTATACCAATACGGATCGAAGTGGGCCACGTGGTCATACGAGCCCTGAAGGTTCAGGCTGGTTGTGGTGAATATGGCATCGTCAAATAGCGGACACGTCGAAAATTCGTGTGTGCGATTGATGGACGGCATATGGGATTCGATTGTCGTGCCGACGTTTACCACGGCGCTGTAGGGAATCATCGAAACGGTGATCAGGCCCTGTGGCGCATTTGTGTTATTGGCCAGAACCGTCGTCACGAATTCCTGTGCAGCGGGGCGCAGGTTCTCGATGCGACCGTTGCGGCCCATAGAGGTGGACACATCGAGGACGAGCGAGATTTCAACATCTGTGACGCGTTCTTCTGCGGTGGATGTGCCGCTGACGTTCAACGTGCTGACGCCCGGCGTGAACGGCGACATGAAGATGCGCGGAAGGTCCGCGAACAACATCGGCATGTTGACGGAGGCATTTGCAGTCACAATGCGGAAGTTCAGGCCTTCGTTCAAAACGCAACTGTCTAGGTGATCTCCCATGCCGGACTTCACGAAGTAATCCAGGCAAACTTCCTCAGGTGGAAGAATTTGGTCGAGGTCGGCCGACGCGAGCGTCGCGCGATCCATAGTGGCCTGTAGTTTCGCACGCGTTGTCTCGTAGCGCATGAAGTCCACGGCCATGCCGCCAAACGTCAAAATCAGAATGAACAGAAACAGCGTGAAGATAACCATCGCGCCGTCTTCGTCTTTGCGAAAACGTTTCGTGCGCCGTTTCGGGGCGTTGTTTTCGTGCAGATCGGTTTTTGTCATCAACATCATTCTAGCCTTCCTCAGGACTCCTCCCCACCGGTGGTGAGAACGGACTCCGACTTTTGTTCAATCCTCCTTAGAACATTGGCTGGTGGCAGAATTAGGGCGAATTACGGCAAGAATTCGTTAACGCGTTGCTGATTTCGGGATGATCCGGCTGATCGGCCGTGATTGTATGTTCGGCCTGCACAATCTGCATCAGGACGTTTGCCCATTGCCTGCCCATGCTTCAGGCCATTTACCTGAAATGCATAAATTTTGATCATTTCTATGGGAAGTCGGCGAATCGCGGTTAACCTGACCGCAGGCCTGTTCAGGCCAGCTGCTTCACAGAAAGGGCTCCTCATGGACCAATCCACCGCGCGCGTGAAAGAACCGACGTTTCGTGAAAGCGTTGATATCATGTTCAACAGGGCCGTCGCCCTGATGGACCTCCCGCCTGGATTGGAGGAGAAGATCCGCGTGTGTAACGCAACCTACACTGTGCGCTTCGGCGTGCGGCTGCGCGGCAAAATTGAAACGTTTACGGGCTACCGCTCAGTTCATTCCGAACATATGGAACCCGTCAAAGGCGGTATTCGCTACTCCATGGGAGTCAATCAGGACGAGGTCGAGGCGCTTGCCGCCCTGATGACCTATAAATGCGCCTTGGTGGAAACGCCGTTCGGCGGATCCAAGGGCGGGCTTTGCATTGATCCGCGTGAATGGGATGATGACGAGCTTGAACGGATCACGCGCCGGTTTGCCTATGAGCTGATCAAACGTGACCTGATCAACCCCAGCCAGAACGTCCCCGCTCCGGACATGGGCACGGGGGAGCGCGAAATGGCGTGGATTGCGGATCAATACAAACGCATGAACACCACAGACATTAACGGCGCGGCCTGTGTGACAGGCAAACCGGCCCATGCGGGCGGTATTCAGGGGCGGGTCGAGGCTACGGGTCGCGGGGTGCAATACGCGCTGAAGGAATTTTTCCGCCACCCCGAGGATGTCAAGATCGCCGGGTTAAGCGGCAAACTGGACGGAAAACGGGTTGTCGTGCAGGGTCTTGGCAACGTGGGCTATCATGCGGCCTCGTTCCTGCGCTCGGAAGACGGGTGTTTGATTACCGGCATTATTGAGCGTGACGGTGCGCTGTCGGATGAGAACGGCATCGACGTCGAAGCGGTGCATGACTGGATCGCCAAACATGGCGGCGTCAAAGGCTACCCAAATAGCACATACATCGAAAACGGGGCCAGCGTTCTGGAGCAGGACTGTGACATCCTGATCCCCGCCGCGCTTGAAGGGGTGATTAACCTTAGCAATGCAGAACGGGTGACCGCGCCCCTGATTATCGAGGCGGCCAATGGCCCGATCACATCAGGTGCCGATGACGTATTGCGCGCCAAAGGAACGGTGATCATTCCCGATATGTATGCCAACGCGGGCGGTGTGACGGTGTCCTATTTCGAATGGGTCAAGAACCTGAGCCACATCCGGTTCGGCCGCATGCAGCGCCGACAGGAAGAGTCGCGCCACGAACTTATCGTCGGCGAACTCGAGCGCCTCAGCCGTCATCTTGGCGACCAATGGTCGATGACACCGGACTTCAAGACAAAATACCTGCGCGGCGCGGATGAACTTGAACTGGTGCGCTCGGGCCTCGATGACACGATGCGCATTGCCTATCAGGCGATGCGTGACATTTGGCACAGCCGTGACGACGTGCAAGATTTGCGTACGGCGGCCTACCTTGTTTCGATCGACCGCGTCGCGGCAAGTTATCGCGCCAAGGGGCTGTAGCGCGAACAGATCACGCCGGTGCAGTCCTGCTTTGGCGTGGTCGTTTTCGCCGGGCTGTCGCGGATTGTCCTGCATTTGTCGAAATGCGGCATTGCAGACCGCCGCCCCATGAGTAGGCTCCCCCTAAGCAAGGGGACGTCATGGGCTATTCTGGTTTCAAAGTTATCAAAGAAGGGCTGTTTGGCCAAAAAGGGTGGAAACCCGTTTGGCGCAATCCGGACCCCAAGCCCGAATATGATGTGATCATCATCGGTGGCGGCGGGCATGGGCTGTCTACGGCCTATTATCTCGCCAAGGAACACGGCATCACCAATGTTGCGGTGCTGGAAAAAGGCTACCTTGGCGGCGGCAACGTCGGGCGCAACACAACCATCGTGCGCGCCAATTACATGCTGCCCGGCAACTCTGAATTCTACTCCCACTCGCTCAAGCTGTGGGAGAACATGGAGCAGGACCTGAACTACAACACCATGATGTCGCAACGCGGCGTGATGATGCTGTGCCATTCGGACGGCCAGCGTGACTATTTCGCGCGGCGCGGCAATTCGATGGTCAATCAGGGCGATGACGCAGAGTTGTTGACCCCTGAACAGGTCCGCCAGGAGGCGCCATTCCTTGATTTCGACAATGTGCGCTTCCCGATTTATGGCGGCTTGATGCATCGGCGCGGTGGCACGGCGCGCCACGACGCGGTGGCGTGGGGCCGACCAGCGCGGCGTCGATCTGATCCAGAATTGCGAAGTCACGGGCATCGATATCGAAGGGGGCGTTGTTAAGGGCGTGCAGACGACCCGCGGCGCGATCCGTGCCAAGAAGGTGGCGATTGTGGTGGCCGGCCGTTCGTCGCAGGTGGCGCAGATGGCGGGCATGCGCCTGCCGATTGAATCCCATGTGTTGCAGGCCTTTGTAAGCGAGGGCATCAAGCCGATGATGCCCGGCGTCATCAGTTTTGGCATGGGCCACTTCTATATCAGCCAGTCCGACAAGGGCGGGTTGGTGTTTGGGGGCGATCTGGATTTCTATGCGTCCTACGCCGCGCGCGGCAACCTGCCCATGGCCGAACATGTGATGGACGCGGCCATGACCCTGATGCCTGCCATCGCCAAAGCAAAGGTGCTGCGCAGTTGGGGCGGGATTATGGATATGTCGCCCGACGGCTCACCCATCATCGACAAAACCGCGACCGGGGGGCTCTACCTGAATTGCGGCTGGTGTTACGGCGGCTTCAAGGCAGTTCCCGGATCGGGCTTCAGCTATGCGCACCTGATCGCCAAAGATATGCACCACGCGCCTGCCGCGCGCTACCGGCTTGATCGGTTCCGCACAGGCGCGGGCCTGATGGACGAAGAGGGCACCGGCTCTCAACACAACTTACACTAGGATAGCACATGCGCCTGCCATGCCCCATCTGCGGTGACCGTGATCGTCGCGAGTTTTATTACCAAGGCGACGCTGTAATGCTGTCGCGCCCGACGCGCGACGGCGCGGCGGACGAATGGGATGATTACCTGCACAACCGCGACAACCCTGCGGGGGAAACCCGCGATCTGTGGCACCACGAGGCTGGCTGCGGCGCGTGGATCGAGGTGACGCGTAACACAGTGACGCACGAGGTATTGGGCGCGAAACTGATGCAAGGGGCGGGCAAATGAGGGTTGCAGGCAAGGGGCTTAACCCGAATGGCGATCCGGTTTCGTTTTCCTACGACGGGCAAACCTATGTCGGGCGCGCAGGCGATACGCTGGCCTCTGCGCTGCTGGCCAACGATGTGCGGATGGTGGCGCGCTCGTTCAAATACCACCGTCCGCGCGGGATATTGACCGCCGGGTCCGAAGAACCCAACGCTTTGGTGACCCTGGGCACGGGTGCGGCGCAAGACCCCAACATTCGCGCCACGACACTGGAATTATATGACGGGCTGTCCGCACGGTCCCAAAACGCTTGGCCATCTGTGAAATATGACGCGATGGCGGTGAACGATCTGGTGTCGCCGTTCCTCGGGGCAGGATTTTACTACAAGACCTTCATGTGGCCCAAGGCGTTCTGGGAAGCGGTGTATGAGCCGATCATCCGTCGCGCGGCAGGGCTTGGCGCGCTGTCCGGTGAGTCCAACGCAGATGATTACGAAAAGGCGTTCGCCCATTGCGACGTGCTGGTGATTGGCGCCGGGCCAGCGGGTTTGATGGCCGCACTAACGGCGGCACGCGCGGGCGCTGATGTGATACTGGCCGATGAAGACAGCGTTGCGGGCGGGCGGTTGTTGGCCGAAACCCATGACGTTGACGGGCAGGCCGGCGCAGAGTGGGCCGCCGCGCAGATCACGCAACTTGAAGACATGGCCAACGTGCGGATCATGACGCGCACGACCATTACAGGCGCCTACGACCAAGGCACTTACGGCGCGCTCGAACGGGTGAGCCACCACGTCGCCCCGCACGCCAAGACCCCGCGCGAATGTTTCTGGCGCATCGCGGCCAAACGCTCCATCCTTTGCGCGGGCGCGCTTGAACGCCCGATCGCCTTCCCCAACAACGACCGCCCGGGCATCATGACGGCAGGGGCCGTGCGTGCCTACCTCAACCGGTGGGGCGTTGCCCCCGGTCAACAGGTTACGATTTTCGCCAACAACGACGACGCACACCGTACGGCGGTTGACCTGATCGACGCGGGCGTAACGGTGGCAGGCGTCATCGACAGCCGCGCAGACGCCGTTGCGCAGGGCGATTATCCGCTGTTTGCGGGTGCGCTCGTCACAGGCACCAAGGGGCGGCACGGGCTGACCGGCATCACGGTTACGGACGCGCAGGGCAGCCATGAGGTGCAGACAGATTGCCTTGCTATGTCAGGCGGTTGGAACCCGACCGTGCACCTGACCTGCCATATGAACGGGCGGCCACAGTGGAACGAAGAAATCCTTAGCTTCGTGCCAACAGACGGGTCGGTCCCCGGCATGTCTGTCGCAGGTGCGGCGCGCGGTGTGTTTTCGACGCTTGACTGTCTGCAAGACGGGATTGCAGTGGCGCAAGCGGTCACCGCCGATCTGGGCTTTGCCGCCGTCACGATGGATGCACCCGCCGCCGAGGATGCCGCATACAACATCGAGGCCCTGTGGCAGGTCGACGGAAAGGGTCGCAAATGGCTCGATTTCCAGAACGACGTGCACGTGAAAGACATCAAGCTCGCCGCGCAGGAGAACTTCCGCAGCGTCGAACATATGAAACGCTACACCACCCAAGGGATGGCGACCGATCAGGGCAAAAGCTCCAACGTTGCAGCGCTTGCGGTGCTGGCCGATGCCACAGGGCGCGGGATACCCGAAACCGGCACCACCACGTTCCGCCCGCCGTATGTGCCGGTGTCGATTGGCGCGATGGGTGCGGGGTCGCAAGGCCACGGGTTTGCGCCGCAACGCCTTACGACATCGCACGGCGCCAGCGTGGATCGTGGAGCGCCGATGATCGAGGCAGGGCTTTGGTATCGCCCTAGTTATTTTCCCAAGACCGGAGAGGCGACGTGGCTGGACAGCTGCAACCGCGAGGTTGCGATGGTGCGCGGTGCGGTGGGCGTTTGTGACGTCAGCACGCTTGGCAAAATCGATATTCAGGGGCCGGACGCCGCGCAACTGCTTGATTTTGTTTACTGCAACACGTTTTCGACGCTCAAGGAAAACCGCGTGCGTTATGGGCTTATGCTGCGCGAAGACGGGCATGTCATGGACGATGGCACGACCGCGCGGCTGGGCGAAAACCACTACGTGATGACCACAACAACCGCGGCGGCGGGGCAGGTGATGAAGCATCTCGACTGGGTCAGTCAGGCATTGCGCCCTGACCTGGATGTGCGCTTTGCCTCCGTCACAGAGCAATGGGCGCAGTTCGCTGTCGCAGGGCCCAAAGCGCGCGCGCTGCTGAATTCCGTGCTGGACGCAGAAATTGACAACGAAAGCTGGCCGTTCATGGCCTGCGGGGATGTCAGCGTGGCCGGTGTTGCGGGCCGCTTGTTCCGCATCTCGTTTTCGGGCGAACACGCCTATGAGGTCGCGGTGCCCGCGCGCTATGGCGCCTCGCTCTACGGATTGCTGGCGGCACAGGCCGAGGCGATGGGGGGCGGTGTTTACGGCATGGAAGCCCTCAACGTCTTGCGGATCGAAAAGGGGTTTATCACCCACGCCGAAATCCACGGGCGCGTCACCGCGTTTGATATCGGGTTTGACCGTATGGTCAGCCAGAAAAAGGATTGTATCGGCAATGCCGCGTCGCGCCGCCCCGGATTGTTGGATGCTCAGCGCCCGCAGCTTGTTGGCCTGAAACCTGTTGATCCCAAAGACAAAATAACCGCGGGTGCGCATCTGTTTGTTGAAGGTGCGGATGCTGTGCGGCTCAATGATCAGGGCTATGTCTCCTCTGTTTGCCATTCACCGACCTTGGGGCACGCGCTGGGGCTGGCGTTCCTGGCGGATGGGCCAAACCGGCACGGCGAATATGTGCAGGCAGTCGATCACGTGCGCGGGGTCACGACCCTGTGCGAGGTCTGTCATCCGGTGTTCTTTGACCCAGAAGGGGGGCTTGCCCGTGGTTAACCTGATTGCAAACACTCCCTGCGCGGGGCTGTTGCCCCAATCGATCGGCACGGTGGCCTTGAGCGAAGTTGATGCCGGACCGGTGACATGGGTGGCGCCTTATGCGGGACAAAAAAGGGCGGTGTCGGACGCGCTCAAATCCGCGATTGGTGTCGGGTTTCCGGCACCGAACCGTGCGTTGGGCGCAGAGCCGCGGGCAATCTGGTGCGGCATGGGGCAGGCGTTGATCATGGGTGCGCCGTGCCCTGATTTGTCCGGCGCAGCCTGCGTTGATCATTCCGACGCTTGGGCGATCGTGCGGGTTGAAGGCGACGGGGCGGCAGATGTGCTGGCCCGCCTGACGCCGATTGACCTGCGCGACGCGGAGTTCAAACGTGGGCACACCGCGCGCACCTTGGTCGGTCATATGACGGCGGGCGTGACGCGGGTTGGTGCAAATGCGTTTGAAATCATGGTGATGCGCTCCATGGCGGGAACGCTGGTGCATGACCTGTCCCGCGCGGCGTCCGGTGTTGCCGCACGCGCTAGGCTGGCGCCTTCGGGCTGATTTTGGCCAGCACGGATGTCTGCGTGATCTGGCCAATTTGCACGCCATTTTCCATCACCGACAGGGTGCCAAATTCGTCCAATTGATCGATTACGTTGGACACGGGCGTTTCGACGTCCACCTCGTGCCCCCCTAAGCCTTCAATCATCACGTCGCGGGCCCGCAGCACGCCAAGCGGGTTCATATTTGCTACGAAATCAGCAACATAGCCGTTGGCCGGCTGCGAAAAAATCGCGCGCGGGGTGCCGCATTGCACAATGCGCCCGCCTTCCATGATCGCGATCCGGTTGCCGATCTTGAACGCCTCGTCGAGGTCGTGACTGACGAAAATGATTGTGCGGTTCAGGCGTTGCTGTAAATCAAGCAGTTCATCCTGAAGCCGTGTGCGAATAAGCGGGTCCAGCGCGCTGAACGGTTCATCCATCAGCAGAATCGGGGCATCGGTGACGAAGGCGCGGGCAAGGCCGACGCGTTGTTGCATCCCGCCCGAAAGCTCCCCGACCAAGGCATCGGCCCGGTCCGCCAAGCCGACAAGTTCAAGCTGTTCGTCCACCTTCTTGCGCCGCTCGGACTTGGTCATTCCGCCCAGTTCCAGCCCCAGCCCGACGTTGTCACGCACGCTGCGCCACGGCAGCAGGCCGAATTGCTGGAACACCATCGACACGCATTCGCGCCGCAACTTGCGCAACTCGGGGGCAGGGGCGCTGCCCACGTCGCAGCTCCATTCCCCGTCATGAACGGTGACGCCGCCGCGCACCACGGGGTTCAACCCGTTCACGGCGCGCAGCAACGTTGATTTGCCCGACCCTGACAGGCCCATCAGCACAAGGATTTCGCCGGATTCCACGTCGAGCGAGCAATTATGCACGCCCAAGATCTGCCCTGTCGCCTGTTGGATTTCAGCGCGTTCGCGGCCTTCGTCCATCATCGGCAGCGCGCTTTCGGGTTTGCTGCCAAAAACAATCGACACGTTCTTGAATTCTACAGCTTTCATTATTTCGACCCCACGCGCAGCATCCGGTCCAGCATGATGGCGACGACGACGATGATCAGCCCGCTTTCGAACCCTTTGGCGGTGTCCACCGTGTTCAACGCGCGCACCACCGGCACACCCAACCCGTCCGCACCGACCAGCGCGGCGATCACCACCATAGACAGCGACAGCATGATGGTCTGGTTCAAACCGGCCATGATTTGTGGCAGGGCGGAAGGCAGTTCAACCTTCACCAGTTTCTGGCGTTTGGTTGCGCCAAACGCATCCGCGGCCTCAAGCAATTCGGTGGGGGTTGATGAAATTCCAAGGTGCGTCAGGCGGATCGGGGCGGGCAGCACGAAGATCACCGTGGCGATCAATCCGGGCACCATGCCGATGCCGAAAAAGACAATGGCCGGAATAAGATAGACGAATGTTGGCAGGGTCTGCATCAGGTCCAACACGGGCCGCATCCATGCATAAAGCCGTGGCCTATGGGCCGCCGCAATGCCAATTGGCACGCCCACGCCCATGCATACGACGCAGGCTGATAACACCAATGTCAGGCTCTCGGTGGTTTCTTCCCAGTAGTCTTGATTGAGGATGAACAGGAACCCGATCGCGACCAGCAGACAAGGCCGCCAGCTGCGTTGCAGCAGCCATGTCAGCCCGACGAACGCGGCGATGACGAACAGCGGATGGGGCGTTTGCAACACCCATAAGATCGCGTCGATCAAACCTTCCATGCTGTCGGCCAGAAAGTCGAAAAACACGCGGCCGCGTTCTTCCAGCCAGTCAAACCCGGCCTCCGCCACGTCACCCACAGGGATCTTGTTATCGGTTAGCCAGTCCATTCCCTCGCCCTTCATTTAATGAAAAAGGGACCGCCAAATTTGGCAGCCCCTTCGTCTTTTCAGTGGGTTACATGCCCATCGCGGCTTTGACTGCCTCAGCGGCGTCGCCGCCGTCCTGCGTTGTCACACCGTCAAGCCAGCCCATGACGACGTCCATGTTGGCGCCCATCCATGCGGTTGCGGCCTCATCGGGATCGGTCCCGTCGTTCAGGATTGCGCCCATGATCTCGTTT
>CBFHGD010000027.1:0-20525 GCA_965655275.1 Octadecabacter sp.
AGCTCGACGGTGTGGACAATCGGCACATCGGTGCCGCCGCCGATCTGCATCATGCAGCCGATGTTTCCGGCTGCGATCACATCCGGTTTGACAGCTTCCAACGTCTGCACTTTGCGCGCCTTGAGCTGTTTGGAAATCTCCGGCTGCATCAGGTTGTAGGTGCCTGCCGATCCGCAGCACAAATGGCTGTCGGCTGGTTCAGCCACCTTGAAGCCAGCTTTGCGCAACAAATCTTTCGGAAAAGTCTTGATCTGTTGGCCGTGCTGCAACGAACACGCCGCATGATAGGCCACAGTCATTTCGGGCGCGCCGCCTTCAGGAAGGTCGAGCTTCATCAGGATTTCACTGACGTCCATGGCGATGTCCGCCACCGCTTGCGCGTCTTGCGCAAGGTCGGTTTCGCGGAACATATGGCCATAGTCCTTCACCGTCGTGCCGCAGCCCGACGTGTTGATGACGATGGCGTCTAACCCGCCGTTTTTCATTTCTTTGGCCCAGGCGCGGATGTTCCTGGCCGCCGTGCCGTGGCTTTCGGCTGTTTTACCCATGTGGTGGGTCAACGCCCCGCAACAGCCCGCACCCTCGGCCACCACCACTTCGGCCCCGAGGCGGGTGAGCAGGCGGATCGTCGCGTCGTTGATGTCGGTGTTCAGTGCCTTTTGCGCACAGCCCGTCATCAAGGCCACGCGCATCTTTTTGTTCTGTGCGGGGAAGGTCTGCGGATCATCGTTGCGCGACACAGGCGGGATCGTTTTTGGTGCCATTTCCAGCATCGCACGCAGGCGCGCATCGGGCATGAAACGGCCAAACGGCCGCCCGATTTTTGCGCCCAGCAACGCCACACGAAACCGCATGGGATAGGGCAGGATACGGGCAAGGACCCAGCGCAAGGCGCGGTCGGACAACGGACGTTTGTAATTGTTTTCAATATATTCGCGCGCGTGATCCACCAGATGCATGTAATGCACCCCTGACGGGCACGTCGTCATGCAGGCGAGACAGGACAGACAACGGTCGATGTGTTTTACAGTCTTTTCATCCGGCACCCGCTCGTTTTCCAGCATGTCCTTGATCAGGTAGATGCGCCCGCGCGGGCTGTCCAATTCATCACCCAAGATCTGGTATGTCGGGCAGGTCGCCGTGCAAAACCCGCAATGCACGCATGTGCGCAAAATCTGGTTGGCGCGCGCGGTGCCTGAATCTTTCAGCTGATCTTCGGTGAAGGTCGTTTGCATGGATCAGGCTCCGTTCGCAAAGGTAATCAGGTTGATGAAGGAGGCGGCAAAGCTGACGATCAGCGCGCGCAGCATGCGCCCCCACAGGTCGAGCTCAGGGTCGCGCCACAGCGATATTGCGGTGACAAGCGCGCCAAGGGCCGCGCCCACCGCAAGGGGAAGAAACAGCAGGCCGATGCTGCCCAAGGCCGGTGCGACGAACGCCAGCGCAAGGCTGCCGAAAAAGGCCGCGGCCGCCAGCCGCCAGTCTTTCAGGACCGCCATTACCACAGCGGCGAAACAAGGGAGGATCACAAACGTGAAGGCAACGCCGCTGATCATCCCATCAGCCCCGGATTAAGGATGCCGCGCGGATCAAACCGCGCACGCAAACCTTGCGACAACGCGGCTACCGTCGCTTCCTCCGGCTGGAACACAGGATTTTTTTCACGCGTCTGCGCAGTGGCGCGCATCAGGGTTGCATGGCCGGCTAGCGGACCGAGACACGCGCGGAGGTCGCCACCTTCCGGCGTTTGTGCCCAGATCAGGCCGCCGCCCCAATCCATCATATGCGCGCTGCCCTCCGGCAATGCCGCGATCATTGCGGGCGCAGCACTCGGCTTGACCGAAATCCGCCACACGTCGCCCTGTGCGTTTGCAAACATGGCGACATTGGCGATGTCCCCCCACAGCGCAGTCGTCGCAGTGTCGTTGATCTGTGAGACCTCGCCAAACGGGGCCAACAGCGTCTTCAAAGCGCCCGCACGGTAAGAAACGGAGGCTTCAAACCCTTCAATCCGGATCAATGTATCGCCATTGTGCGCCGCGCCCGTCACCTCATAAGGCGAGCCGAGCGCCGTTGACATCACCGCCACAGCACCCGCCGCATCCAGCCCGTGTACCACTATCGTGGCGCTGGTCTCGGGCTTGGGCAGAACCTTCAACGATACCTCGGACAGGACGCCCAAAGTTCCGTAAGACCCCGTCAATAACTTCACAAGATCATATCCCGTGACGTTCTTCATCACGCGGCCACCGTTTTTTATGATCGTGCCGGCACCATCTACAAACCGTACGCCAAGTGCATGATCCCGGCACGCACCCACCGCAATGCGGCGCGGCCCACTGACATTGGCGGCCACGACGCCCCCGATGGTCGGTGTGCCCGTGGTGCCCAGCAAGGCGCGGTGATCCATCGGCTCGAACGCCAGCCGCTGGCTCTCCGTCTCCAGCGCCGCTTCAATCTCTACCACTGGCGTGCCGGCCTGCGCGACGATCGTCAGAGCACCGGGCTCATACAACGATATGCCGGACAGCCCGGATGTGCTGAGGCCTTCACCCGCCACCGGATTGCCAATATCGCGCGTGCCACCGCCTGTGATGCGCAGCGCGCCGTTGGCGCCGGCAATCGCCTCGGCCAGCTCTTGTTCTGTCTTGGGTGTCATCTTGACCTTCTTTGGCTCGAAAATATCGCGGGGGATGTCCGCAGGACGGGGGGCTGGCCCCCCTTTACTCTGCCGCAATACGGCGTGATTGACTGCTTTGAAGCGGGAATACCTTGGCGGGGTTCAACAGCCATGCAGGGTCAAACACGTCCTTCACCGCCATCTGGATTTCCAGATCCTGCGGATCGAACTGATGGGTCATCAAGTCACGTTTTTCGATCCCCACACCATGCTCGCCCGTCAAACAGCCGCCCGCATCCACGCAGAGCTTCAAAATTTCGGCGCCCATTGCCTCGCACAGTTCCAGATCACCGGGCTTATTGGCGTCATAGCAAATCAGCGGGTGCATATTGCCATCGCCTGCGTGAAACACATTCCCGACCCTTAACCCGTATTCCTCGGACAATTCCCCGATCCGGCGCAGCACCATTGGCAGGGACGACACCGGGATCGTGCCATCCAGACACATATAATCGCTGATCTGTCCGATTGCGCCGAAAGCGGATTTGCGACCCAGCCAGATGCGCTTTGCTTCCTCGTCATCCTTGGCCTCGCGCAGCTCGACCGGGTCGTGTTTGCGCGCAATTTCCAGAATCAATGCCAGCTGTTCGTCGATTTCCTCGGGCGCGCCTTCAACCTCGACGATCAACAAAGCCTCGCAATCGGGGTAGCCTGCCTTGGAATAGTTTTCCGAGGTTTCGATACACAGCCGGTCCATGAACTCGATCGCAACGGGCAGCACGCCCGCTTTGATGATGTCGGCCACGCAGGCGCCGGCGACTTCATTGTCATTGAACGCCATCAGCACGGGGCGCGCACCCTCGGGCTTGCGCAAAATCCGCAAGGTTGCCTCGGTCACGACACCGAGTTGCCCTTCCGAGCCGCAGATCAACCCAAGCAGATCAAGCCCGGCCGCATCCAGATGTGCGCCGCCAATTTCTGTAACCGTGCCGTCCATCAGAACCATTTTCACGCCCAGCAGGTTGTTGGTCGTCACGCCGTATTTCAGGCAATGCGCCCCGCCGGAATTCATCGCCACATTGCCCGCGATCGCACAGGCCAGCTGGCTGGACGGGTCGGGAGCGTAGAAGAAATCCATTTCTTCAACCGCGCCCGTGACGCTAAGGTTGGTACGGCCTGATTGCACACGGATGTAGCGGTCATCGTAGTTGGTTTCCAAAACAGCATTCAGGCGCGCCGTGCCAAGGATCACACAGTCAGCCGTTGGCAACGCGCCTCCGGCGAGCGATGTGCCGGACCCGCGCGGCACCACGGGCACACCCATTTCGTGACACAGTTTTAGGGTGGCGGCGACCTCTTCTGTCGTGGCGGGCAACACGGCGCAGAGCGGCGGACATTTGTAGGCTGTCAACGCATCGCATTCATACGCACGCACCTGGGAATCACTGTGGATGACAGCGCCCTGCGGCAGAATGCCTTGCAAACGTTGGACAATTTGTGCCTTGCGGGACAAAATAGTGCTGCTTGGCGTTGGCATTTCCATGGTGAGCTCCTCTGATTGGTAAATAAATATAACCAATTTGACCGCAAGTCCATGATAGAGTGCCCGGTCCGTGCCGCAAAGCCCTTGCACACGCACCAAAGCGTGATTTGGCAGCGCGAGGCATCACGATATGCTGGCACCATGAAATACCTTATCCCGCTGGTCTTTATCGCACCGCCCGCCTTCGCCGACCCTCCCGTGATTGAAAAAGTCACCCACGGCATCGGCGTGTTCGATGTGACCCTGTCCCACCCTGACACAGGCTGGGACCATTACGCAGATGGCTGGCGGGTGGAACTGGCCGATGGCACGGTTCTGGGCACGCGTGTTCTCGCGCACCCGCACGAGACCGAACAGCCGTTCACCCGCCGCGCAATGATTGCTGTGCCGATTGAGGGGGATGACGGTGTCTTTGTTCGTGCATCGTGCAACGTTGATGGCTGGGCTGAAGAACGGGCCGCCCTGAACGAAGACCTGAACTACGTGCGACCGACTGATCCCTAACGGGGCCCGCAGGGATCGTTGCTATGGATTGGTAAAGCCGATCATCGCCGCCCCTCGCGCAGCCATGCGCCGATCACCAACAGGCCCGCCAACAGCAATGCGGCCCATGCGGGTAACAGGGGCGTGACGCTGATGTCTGCCGTGCGGTAGGCATCGCGCGGCGTGACGCCAATCCAGCCTCGCCCGACTGCTGGGCGACCCGCACGGACATCCCGCAACGACGGCAGACCGTTTTCAATCACGACAATACCGCCATTGGTTCCAGCCGCCAGATCGGCCAATGCCTCACCGCTTGCAATCGTCTGTTCAAATTCGCGCGGGGCCGACGGACCAAGCGCGATCACCGCTTCTATGTCGCCATCCGTCAGCCGGTAGAGCCCGACCTCGGGCGCGTCCCAAAGCAGTTCGAACCGGCCCGGTGTGATTTCTTCCAAGGTCACGACACTGGTCGTGCCGTCGGGGTGGGTGATGGTGATCTCGCCGACGTCTTCATTCAGGCTGCGGCGGATGATGCGCATGGTTTGGCCATTGGGTTCTGCCCACAGGGTTTCTTCCTCAAGCTCGGGTTCTTTCATCATCCAATGCGCAAGGCGGCGCAGCAATTCCAGCTGTGGCCCGCCCCCTTCATACCCGCGATCCCACAACCATGAATGGTCTGACGCCATCAGTGCCACGCGCCCCTCGCCAATACGCTCGAGCATCAACAACGGCTGCCCGTCGATGCCGGACATAACGACGTCGGCGTCGTCTGTGGGCGTCACGTCGATCTGGCGGAACCAACGGCCCCAGCCGGGTGTTCCGTCCTCTGCGCTTGGATTTGGCGCAAAGGTCTCCAGGCCTTCGGTGACAGGGTGGCGCTGGCCAAGGTCGGTGATGTCGGGTGTGAAGCCTTCCTCATAGACACGCGCTGTCGGGCGTCCGGGCAGAACGCTGCCCAGCGGGGAGCGGAAAATACTGTCGGCGGATGCGTAATCCGGTCCCGCCGCGATCAACACCGCACCGCCGTTCTGCACATAGCTCGCCACGTTTTCGAGGTAGGCAGACGGCAGGATACCGCGCCGTTTGTAACGATCAAAAATGATCAGATCGAAATCATCGACTTTTTCCAGAAACAGCTCGCGGGTCGGGAAGGCGATCAGGGACAGCTCGTTGACAGGCACGCCGTCCTGCTTTTCGGGTGGACGCAGAATTGTGAAGTGCACAAGATCCACGGAACTGTCGGATTTCAACAGGTTGCGCCACGTGCGCTCACCCGCATGGGGTTCGCCGCTGACCAGCAGCACCCGCAACCGGTCGCGCACTCCGTTGATCTGCACGACGGCCTTGTTGTTGCGATCGGTCAGTTCACCCTGCGCCACGGGGGTGGCAAACTGCATGACATTCATGCCGCCATGGGGCAGGTCAACGGGCAGTTCGATGTCTTGATTGACCGGCACCTGGAACACCAGAGGCGCACCGCCATCAATGGCGATCGTCAGGTCAACAAGGTCTGTTACAGGGGCGTCCCCCTGGTCCTCGACCCGCAACGTCAACGTCACAGGTTCGCCTAGGATTGCAAAGGCGGGCGCGTTGCGCACCACCAGGCGGCGGTCCCAATCATCGGTGTGCCCGCTCAATAACACATGCAGCGGCGCGGGGAGCGTGGCGGGGGCAGCGGGTAAATCATGAACCCGCCCGTCGGTGATCAAAACCATACCCGCAATTCTGGCCTGTGGTTCGTCGGCCAACGCCTGCGACAAGGCGCCCATCAACTCGGTGCCTGCATCCCCCTCGCCATCGCCAAGTGTCACGACCCGCAGCGCGGTGTTCGGGCGTCGCGCGACCTCGGCTTGCAAGTTGGCCAGCGCTGCGCCTGATTGATCGGGTCGGTCCGAAATCCGCTGACTCGCGCTTTCATCAACCACCGCGACCAAAATGTCGGATAGCGTATCACGCTCCTCGCGTTGCAAGGACGGGTTGGCAATCGCACCCAAAATCACAATCGCGGCCAGCCCGCGCAGGGCCCAGCCGACCAACCTGCGCCACATTGCAAACACCAAACCAACCGCGGCGAGCCCTGCCAACGCATAAAGCACGGCCAGCGGCACCAGAGGATCAAGAATAACCTGCCCGATCATAGCGCAGCCCCCTTGTCCATCGTAGCCCGGCAACTCCAGCCGAAGGCGCAAATCCTGAACCTGACACACTGGTTTCGCATGGTCATTGCCCCAATCGGTCTAACAGGGCGGGTACATGAACCTGATCGGATTTATAGTTTCCGGTCAGCACATGCATGATCAGGTTCACACCGAACCGTAACGCGATCTCGCGTTGCCGCTCCCCTGCCATGCCGCGCCCGATGGGAACCAGCGGGTTACCCAATTGGTCCGTGGCCCATGCCGCTGCCCAATCGTTGCCGCCGATCACCACAGGTGTGACACCATCATTGAGGTCGCGAAACGGCATTCCGTCGCTGGCTTCTGCACCCGCAGGGGAGGCTTCAACCCAGACATCGCGGCCGGGGTGGCGACCGGGGAAGTCCTGTAAAAGGTAGAATGTGCGCGTCAGCACATGATCCTGCGGGATCGGTTCAAGCGCGGGAATATCAAGGCCACGGGCAATTGCCTGCAATTTGCGCCCCGCGGGGGAGGCTGAACCAAAGCGTGCCAGGTCCGCGTCGCGGGTATCAAACAGGATCATCCCGCCGGTGCGCAAATAGCGGTTCAATTTGGCATAGGCTTCGCGGCTGGGCAGGGCTTGATCCGCCGTCACAGGCCAGTAGATGAACGGAAAAAATGCAAGTTCATCGGTTTCAAGGTCGATGCCTACGGGGAACGACGGCTCGATCGACGTGCGCTGGAAAATAGTGTTGGACAGCCCGTAAAGCCCCGCGTCAGACATCTCGTCCACACGGGTGTCTCCCGTCATCACATAGGCCAGAACGACGTCTGACGTGGCGTTGATGGCAAAACTGTCGTCTTGGGCACGGGCCTGTGGAGCGATTATCAACGCCAGAAGCACTGTGGCGACCGTGGCGGCGCGCGGTCCGCGCAACCGTCCTGATAGGGCCAGTGACGCGATAATGTCGATGCTCAGCAGCACCAGTGCAGCGGCGAGCAACCACCCCTTAAGCAGGGTTTCGCGCACCACATCCAGCCCTTCTACAGCGACACGGGTGGGCCATGCGGTCGGAACAAGCGTGTCTTCTGGACCGATGACGTTGATGGCGATGCGGCGGTCTTCACCGGCATACAGGCCGGGCAGCACGGTGGCTGACGGGATGGCGGTGGCCAGTGTTTCGCCACTCACGCCGGCCAATGTATCGGCGCTCTCGAGGTTGCCGTAAGCGTCCAGAATTTCTTCGGGCATCCAAGAGGTTCCGATCAGATCGTCCGGCGTTGGTGCGGCGGGGCGGGTGGACACAGCGAGGCGTTCGAGCATCTGCACGAACAAGCCTGATAGCGGCAGAGTGGACCATTCCGCGTTGGCAGTGACGTGGAACAGCACGATGGATCCTTCGCCGGAGGCTTTGCGCGTCACCAGCGGTGTGCCGTCGGCCAGCTGGGCGATCACGCGCTGGGCCAGCGTCGGGTCGGGTTGCGCCATGACCTGTGCGGTGACGACCACATCATCGGGAATCGTGAGGCCAGAGAACGGGCTGTTGTCCGCGAACGGCGCGAGGGATTTTGGCTCGCCCCAACTCATCGCCCCACCGATCGAGCGACCACCGATACGCAGACGCACGGGCATGAGCGGGTCTTCGTCCATGCGGCTGATGTCGGACGCGGCGAGGCGTGGCCCCGCGAACCGGACCAGCAGGCCACCCGCATCGACCCAGTCGGTCATGGTATCGGCTTCGATCGCTGTGAGCTTCGCAACGTCGGCCAGGATAATGACATCCGGATTGGCGAGCAGGACATCCTCTAACGTGCCCTCGATCAGATCGGCGGTCGGAACCAGAGCCTGTTCAAGATAGTGCAGCGGCGACAGCAGTTCGAGCGCCTCACGTTCGTTTGCACCCGCCAACAGCGCGACTTCGCGGCGTTTCAGAGCATCGTCCGTCAGGGTCACCGCGCCGGCCGAGCGCACACCCTGGATTTCAAAACGCGTCACGCGGTTGCGCAGTTCGGGCGGCAGATCAAAGGTGGCGGTGGCTTCGGTCGCGTCGGACGCGAAGGCGGCGGTTGCCGTCGAGAGGCGCCGTTCGACACCTGCGGGGTCAAGGCCGATGGCGGTGATTGTGGTTTCGTTCTCAAGACCCTGAACGGCGCGCAGCGCGGTGATCGAGACCTCACCATCGGTCACTTGCGCGGCACGCAGGGCAAGCACCGGGCGCGGGCTTTCGAAGGCGGTGACGGTGCCGTGGGTTTCCAAAGCAGCGAGCAATGTGTCACGGCTTTCGCGCCCGAGGCCATCGGAAATCCAGAACGTGTCGAATGACCCTGTCAGGCTGTCGGCCCAAGCGCTCAACGCGTCCGCATCGGGCGCATAGGGCTGCGGCTGAAGGGACGGCAGGCGTTGCTGAACGGCCTGTGCATCCTGAAAAACGGGGGGGTCAGGTGGCAGATCGGTGAGGCTGACAAGGGCCGCCGTGCGCCCGTCGCGCGCGGCTTCAGCCAGGACCGCGTCTATGCGCTCTACGCGGCGCGACCAGTCGCGCGCATCTGCCCATGTGCCGTCCACGACGACCAGCAGTGGCCCGTTGCCCCCAGTGTCGTCTTGCGGGTTGAGCACGGGCCCTGCGAAGGCGGTGATGATGGCGGCAACAGCCATTAGGCGCAGCAGCAACCACCACCACGGGGTGCGATCGCTTTGGCTGTCATCGTCCGCGAGGCCCAGTAGTAGCGCAACGCCGGGGAAGCGGCGACGGATGGGGGCGGGCGGCACGGCACGCAACAAGAGCCACAGGATTGGCAGGATCAACAGACCCAGCAGCAGCCACGGGGTGGCGAAGGCGACGGGGCCAACGGTTAACATTGTGTTGCCTCAAGGGATCGGATTTGCATCGCAAGTCCGATCTGCTGGGGCGCTGCCCCAGACCCCGGGATATTTGTGAAGCAAAGACAGATCATGCGTGGCGTTCCAGTGCGGCGTAGGTCCACAGCAGGGCAGAGGCGGCGCTGTCATTGGTGTGGTGGGTGTGGAATTGCCAGCCGCAGGTCCGAGCAAGGGTCGTGAGGCGATCTTTGCGTTCGGCCAGACGGGTCAGGTAACGGTCCCGCAAATCGCGCGCTTTCAGGGTTTCATGGGTCACGGACCCCGACATGGATTCGAATATGGTGCGGCCATCAAAGGGAAAGACTTCTTCGGCCGGATCGAGGGTCTGGACGAGGGCGCCGCGCACGTCGAGGTCTGCGGCTTTGGTCATCGCCGCCTCGATGCCGGTGAGGTCCCCCATGAAATCGGAGACAAACAGCGCCCGTGAGTGCGGTAGCATACCGGTCGTGTCCGGCGTGCCGTAATCATCGGGGGTGTCTTGGGATAGAAGGTCGGCCATTTGCGCGATTTGCACTTCGCCGCGGCGCGGGGGAAGCTGGTTGCCCGTAAGGCCAACCCGTTCACCGCCGCGCAATAGCAGGATCGCTGTGGCCAGTGCCAAAGTGCGCGCGCGTGCGGCTTTGGTGGTGCCGTCTTTCAGGGACGTAAAAGACATGGACGCGGATTGATCGACCCAGAGCAGCACGGATTGCGCGATCTGCCATTCCTTGTCTTGCACGAACTGCGCGTCGCTGCGCGCCGAGCGGCGCCAGTCGATGGCGCGCATTTCATCGTGGTTTTGTGCCGGACGGTATTGCCAGAAGGTATCGCCGACACCTGCGCGCCTGCGCCCGTGATCGCCCACCATCACCGAAGCGGCAAGGTGTTCTGCCTCCGCCAGCAGCGGCGGGAAGGGCGCAGCGAGGGTTTCAGCGCGCGACCTTAGGGTGAGGGGCACATCGTTCATGCGGCTTTGGACACGGCGGTGATTTGGGTCGCGACCTGATCGATAACGCTGGCGAGGTTTTCGCCGCGCGCGCGGGCCGCAAACGACAACGCCATGCGGTGGCTAAGCACAGGGGCGGCCATGGCGCGCACGTCTTCGGCGGATGGCACCAGCCGTCCGTTCAACAGGGCGTTTGCGCGCACAGTCAGCATCAGGGCCTGTGCGGCGCGCGGGCCGGGGCCCCAGTTGACCGATGACTTGACCATGTCGGGCGCGGTGTCATCGTCGGGGCGGCAGGCGCGCACCAGATCGAGGATCATTTCGACAATCGCGTCTCCCACAGGCATGCGGCGCAGCAAGGTTTGCGCGGCACGTAGGTCATCGGCGCTAAACACGGCGGTGGCTGCGTCTTCGGCGACGCCTGTTGTGGCGATCAGGATGTCGCGCTCGGTGTCGCGGTCCGGGTAGGGGACGTCGATCTGCACCAAGAAGCGGTCAAGCTGGGCTTCGGGCAGGGGATAGGTGCCTTCTTGTTCAATGGGGTTTTGCGTGGCCAGCACATGGAACGGCACGCCAAGTTTGCGGTGTTCGCCCGCGATGGTGACTTCCTTTTCCTGCATCGCCTGCAAAAGTGCGGATTGCGTCCGCGGAGAAGCGCGGTTGATTTCGTCCGCCATGAGCAGCTGGCAAAACACCGGACCTTCGATGAAGCGGAAATCGCGGGTGCCGTCGGCGGAGGTTTCCAGGACTTCGGAGCCGAGGATATCGGCGGGCATCAAATCCGGCGTGAACTGGATGCGATTGCCGTGCAGCCCCATGACGGTAGAGAGTGTGTCCACCAGCATGGTTTTCCCCAAACCGGGCAGGCCAATCAGCAGCGCATGCCCCCCGCACAAGAGCGCGGTCAGCGTTAGGTCTACGACTGCGTCCTGTCCGATGAAGCGTTTGGCGATGGAGGTGCGGGCCTGTGCCAGCTTTTCGCCCAAAGCTTCGATTTCTGGCACGAGGTTCGTGTCGGTTGGCATGGCAATCACTCTCAATTGGGTCATATAGTCGTTGATAATAGTTGAACAGATATCGCGGCGGACCCCAATGGCAAAAACAAACCAAAGTGATGGCAGCGTGAGAGTTTCGGCGGAAAGCCTCGCATCCTCGGCGCGCGCAGCCAAGAAGGGGCGCGGATTGCCGCCTGTAGAGCAGTGGAATCCGCCGTTTTGTGGCGATCTTGATATGCGGATCGCGCGGGACGGGACGTGGTTTTATCTGGGCACGCCGATTGGACGGCCCGAGCTGGTGAAGCTGTTTTCAACGATCATTCGCAAGGACGGGGATGATTACTTCCTTGTGACGCCCGTGGAAAAGGTCGGAATTACGGTGGAGGACGCGCCGTTTGTCGCGGTGGATTTCGAGCGCGATACGGACGGGCTGCGGTTTGTCACCAATGTAGGCGACGTGGTTCTGGCGGGGAGCGATCACCCGATCCGCGTGGAGCGGGATGCGCAAACGGGCGAACCGAGCCCTTATGTGCTGATCCGCCGTAACCTCGAGGCGTTGATTGATCGCAAGTCGTTTTACCGGCTGGTGGATATCGGGGAAGTGGCCGCGTTTGAGGGAAGCGACTGGTTTGGCGTGCGCTCGGGGGGTGTTTTCTTTCCGATCATTCCTGCGGCGGAGCTTCCAGACTGATGCCCCGGTTCTGTGCAAACCTGACCATGTTGTTCACCGAGTATCCGTTGCTGGAACGCCCGATGGCGGCGGCCAAGGCGGGGTTTCACGGGGTCGAGGTGTTGTTCCCCTATGATGAGAACGCCGCCGATCTGGGCACAGCACTGGCGCGCGCGAAGATGCCGTTGGCGTTGATAAATTGCCCGCCGCCGAATTACGCAGACCCTGAGGGGGCGCGGGGATTTGCCGCCGTTGTGGGGCAGGAGGCGCGGTTTCAGCAAGCGTTTCGGCGCACGTTGCGATACGCGGGGGCGCTCGGTGCACAGCATGTGCATATTATGGCAGGGGTAGCGTCGGGGCCGGAAGCGCGTGACGTCTTCGTCAAGAATCTAAAGTGGGCGGCGGCCCATGCGCCCGGGCAAAGTCTGACGATCGAACCGATCAACAACCATGACATGCCGGGGTATTTTCTGAACGACTTTGATTTGGCGGTGGAGGTTTTGGAGGAGGTCAACGCACCCAACCTGCATTTGCAGTTTGACACCTATCACGCTGCAAAAATCACCGACGATGTACCGGGCACATGGGATAGGGTGCGCGGGCGTGTGGTGCATGTGCAGGTTGGCGGTGTGCCGGATCGCCACGAGCCACAGGCGGGCGATTTTGACTACCCTGCGTTTTTCAAACTGCTTGATAAGCAAAAGTTTGCGGGCTGGGTGAGTGGCGAATATCACCCCAAGGGGCGCACGGAAGAAAATCTTTCTTGGATCAGCTGACATGATGCTGACAGTATGCTGTCAGCAGGGGTGTGCGAGGAAGGCTCATCAACAACCCAAGGAGATGAGACATGACAAAGCAACCAATCGTCGCGTGGACTGAAATTCCGGTATCGGATCTGGCAAAGGCCAGCGCGTTTTACGCCGAGGTATTCGACTGGAAGATGGAGATCACCCCGGCAGGCCCTAATGATATCGCGGTGTTCAACGGCGCTGATGAAGGCGCGGGCGGGCATTTGTACCCCGGCGATCCGGCGAAAAACAGTGGCACGACGGTGCATTTGACGGTGCCTGATGCGCTGGAAGCTGCGGCCGCGCGCGTTGACAAGGCAGGCGGGCGCGTCCTCGGCCCGATTGTCGACATCCCGGCTGGCCGTTTTCAATACGCGTTGGATATTGATGGCAATTCCATCGGGTTGTTTGAACTCGGAAAGGGCTGATCCATGAGACGCGCCGACCGCCTGTTCCAGATCGTGCAATATCTGCGGGGCGGTCGGCTGCTCACGGCGCAAATGCTAGCTGAACGGTTGGAGGTGACGAAGCGCACCATCTATCGGGATGTGGCGGACTTGATCGGTTCTGGTGTACCTGTCGAGGGTGAGGCCGGCGTCGGGTATGTGATGCGGGCGGGCTATGACGTGCCGCCGCTGATGTTCACGTCTGACGAGATTGTTGCGTTGGTCGCGGGCGCGCGAATGATCCGTGCATGGGGCGGGGCGCAAATGGCGGCGGGGGCCGAAGAAGCCTTGATAAAGATCGAGGCGGTGTTGCCCGATGATGCCCGCGCCCTTGCGGCCAAAGTGCCGGTGCACGCGTTCCAGATGTCGGACATGACCGACGCGGTGCGCGCGCGCATTGACCGGATCGAAGCCGCGGCCGACGGGCGCATTCGGCTGGATCTTGGGTATAGCGACCAGCATGGAAAGGTGTCACGGCGCGTGATCCGCCCGCTTGGACTGTGGTTTTGGGGCAAGGTCTGGACGGTTGTCGGGTGGTGTGAACTGCGCGACGATTTTCGCATGTTCCGGCTGGACCGGATTCGCGACATCGAGGAAGCGGGGCCGTTCAAGGTGGAGAAAGGCCAGACGTTGCGGGATTTCTATGCCTCGCCGGATCGAGGTGGCGCGCATGGGCCGTAGGCGGTGCGCCAGAGGCCCTTTCGGGAGCCTCCGGCTGGAGTTTAAAGGCCAGATGAAGCCGGATCAGTTGCTCAGCGATTGGGCGAGGCGCATGAGTTGCACGGCCTCTGTGCGGTAGCCGAAGGGGTCGGTGCCGCGGTTTCCTGCGGCGAGTGCGATGGCCTCATCCCAGCCCCAGTCACCCAAGTATGTGTCATCTCGGAGCAGTTGGCCGAAACCCGCCATGGATGCGGCGAACAGGGCCTCGGTGTTTGGTGTACCCGTCGAAAACGGCGTTTCGATCAGCTGGCTCACGTCCTCGCCCGGTGCTTTGTAGCGCAGGCGCAGGAAGCCGAGTTCGTCGCTGTTCGACGCGGTTTCAGCCGCTTGGTAGCGCAGCGGGTCGCTGAGTTGCGCGGGCGAGCCAACGGGGGTGATTTCATAGATCGCGGTGACCGTGTGGCCCGCGCCGAGTTCACCTGCATCTACGGCATCGTTGTTGAAATCCTCACGGTTGAGCGCGCGGGTTTCGTAGCCGACAAGGCGGTATTCCGCGACTGTGGCGGGGTTGAATTCGACCTGAATTTTCACGTCATTGGCGATGGGGAAAAGCGCGCCTGTGAGGTTATCAACCAGCACCTTTTGCGCTTCGGAGAGTGTGTCGATATAGACGGCGGTTCCGTTACCGTTTTGCGCGAGGGATTGCATGGTCGCGTCCTGCAGGTTGCCGCGCCCGAAACCGAGGACGGACAGATAGGTGCCGCTGTCGCGTTTGTCTTCGATGTAGGCCTCAAGCCCGCGCGGGTCGGACAGGCCGACGTTGAAATCACCGTCTGTGGCGAGGATGACGCGGGAGACATCCCCGTCATCGGTCATGGTTTCGGCCATTGCGTAGGCTGCTTCGAGACCGCCTTGGCCGTTGGTGGACCCGCCAGCGCGCAGATCGTTCAGGGCCTTGAGAATGGTCGTGCGATCAGAGGCTTGCGTCGGCTCCAGCGCGACGGAGGTCGAGCCTGCATAGGTGACGATGGCGACCTCGTCTTCGGGGCGCAGATTGTCGAGCATCAGGCGGAAGGACTGACGCAGCAGGGGCAGTTTGTCGGCGCTTTCCATGGAACCGGAGGTGTCGATGAGGAATACGAGGTTCAGCGGTGGGCGGTCTTCCACGGCGGGCATCTCGCCTTGGATGCCGATGTGAACCAGTTGCGTGTCGGCATTCCATGGGGTTTCAAAGACGTTGACCGTTGGTTGGAAGGGCGCTTCGCCGTCTGGGGCCGGATAGGCGTAGGGGAAGTAGTTGATGAGTTCTTCGATCCGCACGGCGTCGGCGGGCGGCAGTTGCCCTGCGCTCAGTGAGGAGCGCACGACGGAATAGGCCGCGGTGTCGACGTCGATTGAGAAGGTCGAGACGGGGTCTTCGGATGTGATCTTCAGCGGTTTGGGGTCTTCGTTGGCGAAGGTTTCGGTGTTGGGGTCAAGTGGCGGGGCGACCATGTCGCCCGCATAATTGGACAGGCCCGCGAAGGCGTCGTTCGCAGGGGCCGCGCGTGTCAGGGCTTGTGGGGCCGCAGGAGTGGCTTGGAGTTGGCCCAAAGCCTGTTGGTCGCGCGTGCGGCTTTCGGCCTCGGCGATGATGGGCGCGGGGGCGATCTCTTGGATTGCGGTGTCTGAGTGTGAGGTGAGGGCCTCTTGGGTGTCCTCATCGGTCTGCACGATAGGTTCGGCAGGTGCGTTGAGCTTGGCTGTCGGGGACAGATTTAAAACATCGCGCCCCTGCGGGGTAGCGATCATGAAGCCGCAGGCGACGATGGCGGTGGTGACGGTCAGGCCGCCGCGCGATGTGAGGGTATTCAGCATTGTTTTAACTCCGGTCCATTTTGTTGGCCTGGAGGTGTGACGGGCCGCGTCGCGCGATCCTTGGAGATCGGCGAAATTTTTTGCCGCAAGGGCAAGGTTTTCGGCGCGGCGGTGAGCGTCCGGCGTCGGGGTTGCGGCGTCCATTTCGGACTTGAGGTCGTCTAGGTTGAAATCGTCACTCATTTATACGCCCTCCTTTTCCTTAAGGGATTTCAGATGCTTGCGGGCCTCGGAGACCCGCCAGCTTATGGTGCCTTCAGAGACGCCGAGGATGTCGCCCGCTTGTGCGTGGGTCATATCGTCTAGTACCAAGGCGAGGGTGTCGCGCAGGTCGGGCGGGAGTGAACCCATCGTCTCGATCAGCCAATCGGCGCGGGTCCGGTTTTCGGTGATCGCCGCTTGGCGGTTCAGTTCCCAGTCGCCCCAGCCGTCGGCAGCGCGCCCATGGGTCTGTTGTTTGCGGCGACGGTCATGGGCGGCGTTGACGGCGACACGGTAGAGCCATGTGGTTACTTTGGCCTGACGTTTGTAGCTGGCCAGTTTCGCGGGCAGGGCGGCGCAGATGTCCTGCGTGAGGTCTTCGGCTTCGTGTTTGGACCCCGTCAGGCGGAAACACAGGCGAAACAGGCGGTCATACTGGCGCGTGATCAGGCTGGCAAAGGCCTGTGCGTCGCCATTTGCCGCAGCAAGGGCCATATCTTCATCACTGGTTGTCATCCGCATCACTAGGGTATGACGGGCGGGCCGCGTCAATCCTTGGACAGAAAATGAACTTTTTTCAGAAAGGTTTGACGACCACGATCCAGAGGATCGCGATCACGCCCAAGACGCTGATTTCATTGAAAACGCGCAGGTAAAAGTCGGATTCATTGAACGTGCCACGTTTGGCGCGGACAACCATGCCGCCCGTCATCATGTAGTGGACAAACAGCAAAGTCACGAGGGCGAGTTTGACCCAGACCCAAGGCGCAAAGGCCCAGACAGCCCAGCCGAGCCAGAGGCCGGTGACAAGCGCGAGGATCATCAGGCCCGCAGAGAAGCGATAAAGACGATAGGTGAGATCCCCGAGCGGGCCGTTTTCGCCTGTCTTGGCGAAATCGCGTTTCCAATAGATCAGCGCGCGAGGCACGGCGAAGATCGACGTCATCCAACCCATGACGCAGAGGATATGTATGATTTTGACCCAATCCATGCGGGCGTTGTGGCTCAATGGCGGGCGGGGCGCAAGGCGGTGAGTGGCCCTCCAGGGGGAGTTATCTGGCCAGATGAAGCGAGCGGATGCGCGTTTGGCCCGAAGCAGCGCTGGGCTGTCGGGTAAGGGGTGAACAGCGTTTGTGGCGGGTGCCTGAAGGAAAGGCGGGGCCGCGGGGGTGTTTTAAGCCCCCAAGGTCTGATGCGCCGCGACCTGTCTCTGCGCCCGATACGCGCGTTTGTGCTGGGCGGTCCGAGAGACCGGCAGCCGTTATGAAGTCCTAGGCGTGTGCAGTGTGACGGCCGAACACGGATTAACCGCGGATGAAGATAGGGGCGGCAGGTTAGCGAACGGAAAACAGAGCGTACGGTCAGGGTGCAACGGAGTGTATCTGGGGCGGGTGCTGTAAATCGCTCCGAAGAAGGACCGTATTTGTCAAAGACCTGTGCCGCAGTCATGTTTTCTGTCTTGTCGGACAATGTGTAGTAGGGCGGCTTCTTATCGGTGAAGACTTGCCGTGACAGGCGCAGTTCTGACTGATTATCGAGAAGTCCGGCGGCTATTTGGTACTCGCAACTATCGATGATGTGATAGAAAAGATTTGATCCGCATTCAGAGCAGAAGCCACGTTCCGCCCAATTGGAGGACCTAAATGTCGTGATGCTTCCTTCGCCAACAAAGCTAACGTTTTCGCATGTCACTTCGAAATATGGTCCGGACGACCAGCCGCGGCACATGTCACAATGGCATGCTGCCACTTCGGGTTCATTTGCTGTGCCGGTAACGCCCACCGCACCGCACAAGCAACTTCCACTTAACGTCACAGGCGTCGTCATCGTTACACCTCATCCCGGTGGCAAGCACGTTTACTGCTTGCCGATCTACCACGACAAACCCAAGTCAGTCTTGATTTAAGTTACGTTCTGGTTGGCTGGCCGCCTAAACACTCATGCAGATGTATTTCATTTCCATGTAGTCATCCATGCCGTGGTGCGATCCCTCGCGGCCCAGCCCTGATTGTTTGACGCCTCCGAACGGCGCGACTTCGGTGGAGATGATGCCGGTGTTCACGCCAACGATGCCGTACTCCAGCGCCTCGGCCACTTTGTAAACCCGGCTGAGGTCCTTGGCATAGAAGTAGGACGCGAGGCCGAAGATCGTGTCATTGGCCAGTGCGATGACGTCGTCTTCGTTTTCGAATTTGAACAGCGGTGCGAAGGGGCCAAAGGTCTCGTCCGTGGCGACCTGCATGTCTTTGGTGGCGCCGGTGACGATTGTCGGTTTGAAGAACTGGCCTTTGAGGTCGTGTGCTTCGCCGCCGGTGAGCACGGCCGCGCCTTTGGCCAGTGCGTCGGCGAGGTGTTCTTTGACTTTGTCGATGGCGTCAGGATCGATCAGCGGGCCAAGGTCCGTGCCCTCCGTGAGGCCATCGCCGACGGTCAGCGCCTCGACCGCGGCTTTCAGTTTCACTGCGAATTCGTCGTAAACACCGGCCTGCACGTAGATGCGGTTGGCGCAGACGCAGGTCTGGCCGTTGTTGCGGAATTTGCAGGCAATTGCACCGATCACCGCCTCGTCCAGATCCGCGTCGTCAAACACGATGAAGGGTGCGTTGCCACCCAGCTCCATCGAGCATTTCATCACTTGGTCAGCGGCCTGTTTGAGCAGGATACGCCCCACTTCGGTGGAGCCGGTGAACGTGAGTTTGCGCACCAGCGGGTTCTCGCAGAATTCCTTGCCGACCTCGGATGACGAGGTGGATGTAACGACGGAGAACAAACCGTCAGGCACGCCGGCTTCCTGTGCGAGTTTGCCCATGGCCAGCGCCGACAGCGGCGTCAGCGACGCGGGGCGGATCACGAAAGAACACCCGGCGGCGAGTGCAGGCGCGACTTTGCGCGCAATCATCGCATTGGGGAAATTCCACGGCGTGATGCCGGCGGCGACGCCGATCGGCTGTTTGATGACGGTGATGCGTTTGTCGGGCATGTGGCCGGGGATCGTCTCGCCGTAGACGCGTTTGGCTTCTTCTGCGAACCATTCGACGAAAGACGCGCCATAGGCGATTTCGCCGCGGCTTTCGGCCATTGGCTTGCCCTGTTCGGCGGTCATGATTTTAGCGAGGTCTTCCTGATTGGCCATCATCAAATCGAACCATTTGCGCAGCACGTTGGCGCGGTCTTTGCCGGTGCGTTTGGCCCATGCGTGGCGGGCGGTTTCGGCAGCGTTGATGGCGTCCGCGATTTCAGCGCGGCTGAGGTCGGCGACCTTTGCGATGACGTCGCCACGTGCGGGGTTGGTGACATCAAAGGTCTTGCCGGATTTGGCCTGCACCCATTTACCGGCAACGAAGGCATCGGTGCTCACAAGGTCGGGGCGGGCGAGGATGGATTTGAGGTCTGTGGTGGAATCAAGCATGGTATTCTCCGAACATGGGTTGGCGCGACGTTACGGTGGAACACCGCGATGTCCAAGGGGGGCTGCATGAGACTTGATGATGCTTACGCGAATTCCGCGCACATACCGGACGGTGAGGGGTATTATGCCCGTTGGGAGGACGCGGCGGCGGCGTTTCGGGGTGGCCATGCCCTCAAAGAGCTTGGTGTTCGATATGGCACAACAGACCGTCAGACCTATGACATCTTTCATCCTGGGCGTTTGGCCAAAGGCACGGTGATCTTTGTGCATGGCGGCTATTGGATGGCCGGGTCGCCGCAGATGTTTTCGCACTTGGCGGCAGGGGCTGTCGCAGCGGGGTATGCCTGCGCGATGCTCGGGTATAGTTTGGCGCCGGATGCGCGCATTGGCGCGATTACACGTGAGGTTGCGGCCGCAATTGATGCAATAGCACGGCGTAGCGCGGGGCCGCTTTATCTGGTTGGCCATTCAGCGGGCGGGCATCTGGTGGCGCGAATGGCGTGCACGGATATGGCGGCGCCATGGTCGGCGCGGGTGCGACATGTCATGCCGGTGTCTGCGCTGGGGGATTTGGCGCCTTTGATGGAAACCACCATGAACGAGACACTGGGGATTGATATGCCCGAGGCGCAGGCCGAGAGCCCCATTCGCCATGCACGACAGGATATTCCCGTGATGGCGTGGGTCGGCGGGACCGAGCGGCCTGCGTTTCTTGAGCAGGCGCAAGGTTTGGCGGACGCGTGGGGCTGCGCGCATACGATTGAACCCGAACGCCACCATTTCGATGTCATTGAAGGGTTGCAGGACGCGGACAGTGCGATGATGCGCGCGCTGTTCAGGTAACGTCGAACGCGCCCGCGTAGCGCAAGACCGGTGTGTCGTTGAGCGTATAGGGCAGCCCGCCGAACGCGGCTTCCGAAATCAGGATCA
>CBFHGD010000028.1:0-7076 GCA_965655275.1 Octadecabacter sp.
CGCTCGAACGACTTGGCGGCGCGACCGATGCGCCCGTCCTCTGCAAAGGCGCGGGTGGCAAAGGCGGCGTCGACTTCGAAATCCTGCACATGAATCCACAGCTTTGCCCCACACAGACGCGCGGCCACCCAGCCGACCATCGCAGACACGAGCGACGGAGCGGCGACGAATACGACGTCCGGGCGGCGGGTCACGGCGCGCCAAAGCGTTGGAAACAAAGCCGTCATCGCGAATGTTGCGTAATGCAAAAGCCGCGTTTTACCTGTGGGTCTGGTTGGCACATAAAGCGGGCAATGCACGACATCCACGCCATTGCGGGTCTCACGGCGGTAGCGGAATCTTGGCCAGCCTTGCATCACACGCCAGTCGGGAAAATAGGGCTGCGCGGTGATCACGCTCACCTTATGGCCTCTGCGCACCAGATCCTCGGCGAGGTCGGTCGTGTAGACCGCTGTCGAAATTATCTCGGGGGCGTAGTTGATCCCTAGTATTTGGAATTTCATGCATCAGCCCCTCCGTTTGACTGTGATGTTTTACATGCATAAGACGCGCTTGGAGGGCAAAATGCAAGTTCAGGTTGCATTATTGCATTTGCCAATTTGTGCTGTAGGAAAGATGGATCAGGCGCGGAGCGTTATTATGACACGGAAAATCTATGTGGCAGGGCATCGCGGAATGGTGGGGTCCGCGATTGTGCGCCAGCTTCAGGCGCGCATGGAGGGCGGTGACGACATCACGCTGATTTTGCGCGACTCCAGCGCGCTGGATTTGACACGCCAGGCGGATGTTGAAGCCTTCATGCACGAGATCCGCCCTGACGAAGTGATCCTTGCGGCTGCCAAGGTCGGCGGAATTTCGGCCAACAATACCTTCCCGGCGGATTTCATTTACGACAACCTGATGATGGAATGTAACGTGATCCATCAGGCGTTCGCCGCCGGTGTGACGCAGCTGCTGCAGCTGGGATCATCGTGTATCTATCCGCGAATGGCGCCCCAACCGATGGCCGAGAGCGCCTTGTTGAGCGGGCCGTTGGAGCCGACCAACGAACCCTATGCCATTGCAAAGATTGCGGGAATAAAGCTGTGCGAGAGCTATAACCGACAGCATGGCGTTGATTTTCGATCCGTCATGCCAACGAACCTTTATGGACCGGGCGATAATTTTCATCTTGAGAACGCCCATGTATTGCCTGCCCTGATCCGCCGTTTGCACGACGCCAAACTGAGCGACGCGCCGTATGTGACAATCTGGGGATCGGGCACGCCGCGCCGTGAATTTCTTCATGTTGATGATATGGCAGCCGCGTCCTTGTTTGTGCACGAATTGGACCGCGATGCCTACGGCGCAGTCACCACGCCCATGTCGAGCCATATCAACGTGGGCTGCGGAACGGATGTGTCGATTGCACAATTGGCACAGCTTGTGGCGCAGGTTGTAGGGTATCAGGGCACGCTGGAGTTCGACAAATCCTCGCCCGATGGCGCGCCGCGCAAACTGTTGGACGTATCACGCCTGAGCGATCTGGGGTGGTCCTCCACGATCCAGTTGGCCGATGGCATAGAGGCAACATATGCGTGGTTTTGTAAGCAGGGCGTCGATCAGCTGCGCGCGAAATAGATGCGGTGGCGCAAGCGCCCTTGCTAGTGACCCGATCGTTTCAGGACAACCTGCGCGGTGCGCCCCAGCAGCCGCAGGTCCTGCCCGAAACTAAGGCGATGGTAATACTGGCGATCATAGTGAACACGCGAGAGGAAGGATGTGTCGCCGCGATCATCGACCTGCCATGATCCGGTGATACCAGGGCGCATCGAAAAGTAGTGATGCCCCCCGCCAGCCAGATAGATTTGGGTCTGGCATGTCATGAATGGGCGCGGCCCGACAAGGCTCATGTCGCCGGCCAGAACATTAAAGAACTGGGGCAACTCATCGATGCTTGTCTTGCGCAGAAACCGCCCCCAACGGCTGATGCGCGGGTCGTTTTGAAGCTTCTGATAGGTGTCCCATTCCGCCGCGATCTCGGGGTCGTCTTTGCATAGATTTTTAAGGACCTCTTCGGCGTCCGGAACCATCGTGCGCACTTTCAGGCAGCGAAATACCTTGCCGTTCCGCCCCACGCGGTCCTGCGCGAAAAAGACCTGTCCGCCATTGAACTGGCCCAAGACCCAGATGGCCCCGAGGAGGGGGAGGATGAGGGGGAGCGCCAGAAGCGTTAAGAAAACATCCAAGGTCCGTTTACCAACCCGCGCATAGAGTTGATCGTCATTTTTTGGATATAGCCGTGCGTGCGCGTTGGCAGATTTCTGCCCCGCGTCCTCAAAATCCTTGAAAACCATACTTCCCCATGAGCATTAACCAATTCGAGCATTAACCAATTCAGCGTAAAACCCGGGGTTTAATTGTTAACGAGACGTTAACTTTTGGAGTGGCAGATTCTTCCAAAACCGGATTACTTGGTTAACGATTAGTCATTGATTATTAATGTTTGGTTAATTGAGAGAGGCAAAATAAAGGGTGCTTTCTTTATTGCGCCTGGTCGCAAATTCTATTTCGACACCGACGTATTTGTGGGTTCGAGGATGGTCGCGCTGATCACGCTGCACGGGGCTAGCAGGCAGGGATTCCCATCTGGATCAATGTTGTCCCACTAACAAAATACGGCCGGTTTATCCGGTAGCGCCCTTCGTTGAGATACCAAGCCCGCAGCGGTTCGGGGTAATGGGCCGCGATCATGCGGGACGCATTTTCAAACCGGACGGGGCTGAGGGACATGCCGTAACTTGACGGGCCGTGAAAGCCGAACCGCGTGGTGCGTGCGATACAGACATCGGGCATGCCCAGATACATTGTGCAGGTCGAATAGCAGATGTCCCCGCGTATTTCGATCGGGGTTCGGGTTGCACGTAACTGTGCCAGTTCGCGCAACCGGCTTTCGAGCAAACCGCCGCGATCGTTGCTGACGATAAAGGGCGAAGGCGCGTGCCCGACGGGTCCGTCCGTGAAGCCGGTTGTGGGGATAAGAAGCACCACAACTCGTAAGACGGCGACGGGAAGTTCTTGAAATAAAGCCTTGATAGTAAACGTGAATTTTAGATGGCGATCCAACGACATTGCTCACAGCCTCCCCGGGGCTGGCCCGAGAGTTCGGGCCTGCCTTTGTCTGATTAAAACTGGAGCTGTTAAGTCCTACCCGACTGTCCGGCAAACCATGCCGGATCAAATCAGGTTAAGCGCATTCTGCGACGTATCGGTCCCACCCGAACTACATTCAACTCCCCACGTTGATGACAATAGTTCATGCATCCTAAGAAACCGTTTGTCCGAAGGCAGAAACGCAAAAGACCCCGCAAAAAATGCGGAGCCTATGATTGAAATTTTAGAATTATCTAGTCTGTGGTCGACGGGGTTGTCGTTGGGGTGCCGCCGCCACCGCCCCCACCCGTCAGGCCCAACACCAGCGCGGCGAGGCCCGCTGCGCCCGCAATCGGCACGAAATTCGTAACAGGCGGGCCGCCGCCAGTGGCGAGCTGGATACACAGCTCTGCATCTGAATTGGCGGTTTCGTCGCAATACGCCCCAAGCGTCGTAATTTCCCCGTTTGCGCGCTGGATGTTCGTTTCACGCGAAAGGTCTTGGGTTTGCGCCCGCGTCACGGTCGCGGTGACTGTCATCGTTGTCACGAGGGCAAGAGTGCGAAAAAACATGTGTGATCTCCAAATTGGGTTACGAGAGCTGCATTTGCGTCTTTGGGGGGATGTAAACCGGACCATAAATGCGACGTCTTTTCGTATCTCTATTTGGAAAAAATTAACTTTTGGTAAACCGGTTTTTCCTAAAGATGAAAATATACTTAACGCGACCAGACCGCCGAGGAGACTTTCGTGCCCCGACCTGTTCAACACGACGCCCCCCGCGCGCGGCCTGCGCAACCGGATTTGAACACCACGCCGAAGGGCGGGGCTGGAGGCAGGGACCGCATTGATCCCGACGCCGTGCTCATGGCGGTGTGGCGCGACAAGTGGCTTATCATGGGCGTCGCAGCGATCTGCGTCGTTTTGGGTGGCTTCTATGCCTATCGCATCGCGACGCCCGTTTATCGCTCGACCGCAGTTGTTCTGCATGAGGTGCAGCAACCCTTGATGGACTTTCAGGGTGCGCTGGGCGGGTTTGCGGGCGACAGCAGTGAAATGAACTCCGAGCTTGAGGTTCTGCGCGCCCGCGGGTTGGTGCGTGACGTTGTATTGAAGCACGGCTTGGTTGCCGACCCGGAGTTCAACGAAACCCTGCGCGATCCAGATCTGATGGCCAAGCTGAAGGCCTGGGTGAGCGCAAGTTTCGGGACCCCGGATCCGGCCAACGCACACCAGACCGGCCAGGAGGCGGCAGAGCAAGAGATCAACACCGTAATTTCAGCAGTGCGCAACAACCTGTCGGTCCGCAATGTCCCGAATTCGCTTGTGTTCGAGGTCAGTTTCCACAGCGAGGACCCCCGCAAGGCGGCGCAGCTGACGGATGCTGTGGTGGCCGCCTATCTGAACCGCCAGATCGAGATGAAGTTTGATTCCCTACAGCAGGCTGTGGAGTGGCTGTCGTCGCGCGTGGCGGAGCTGCAGATCCAGCTGGAAGTGGCCGAACAGGAACGCGCAACGTTCAGTTCTGCGACCGATCTCGTCTCGATCGAAGGGCTGCGCGGGCTTGAACGCCAACTGAAAGACCTGCGGGAGCGGATCGCGGATCAGGAGGTGCTGATTGCGCAAATGGATGAGGGGATTTCGGGGATCGGCAGCGCCACGTCCAGAGCGGGGCAGGCCGAGTTGACCGGGGACCGCACATTGATCAGGCTCGCCGGGGCGCTGGATACGGGCGAGGCGACCGCTGAGACCTTTGATGCACGTCTGGCGCTGGTGACGCGGCAGGCGCAGCGCGAGCGAGACCGTCTGGCCCTTCAGCACGCGACGCTTGAGGCATCGGCTGCAAACCTGTCAATCGAGATCGACTTGCAGAACGCTGATTTGATCAGGCTGCAACAGCTGAGCCGCGAAGCGGAGAGTATCCGCCTGCTTTACGAAACGTTCCTGACACGGCTGAACGAAACCGCAGCTCAGCAGGGCGTGCAATCGTCTGACAGTGTTGTGCTGTCCAATGCTGTGGTCGCCCGGTTTCCTGTCTCGCCGCGAAAATCGCTGTTCCTTGGGACGGTTGGGGTTTTGGGGGTCATGCTGGGGCTTTTGGTCGTTTTGATCCGCGAGGCGCGGTCGCGCGGGTTTCGCACGGCGCCGGACCTTGAGCGCGCTGTCGGGCTGGCCGTTGTCGGGCAAATTCCGCTGATACCGGCGCGCGGGCGCCGCAAGGTCCTGTCCTATATCAAGGACAAGCCCGCATCGGACGCCGCCGAAGCCATCCGGAATTTGCGCACGGGGTTGATGTATTCTGACAGCGAAAACCCGCCGCAAGTGGTCATGGTGACGTCGTCGGTTCCAGCCGAGGGAAAGACCATGACGGCCATCGCGCTGGCGCTTAATCTGGCGGCGACGGGCAAGAAGGTCCTGTTGGTCGAAGGGGATATGCGCCGCCGCACGTTCAACGCCTATTTTCCGTCGCTGAAGGGGCAGGGGCTTGTGTCCGTTCTTGCGGGGGACGCGCGTTTGCAGCAGGCGGTGCAGCGGGTGCCTGATTTCGATTTCGACATCCTTGCGGGCGAAGAAAGCCGGCTTAACCCGGCCGATTTGTATGCGTCAGAAGGGTTTGCAGCCCTGATCGAGGAGATGCGCGCCAGCTATGATGTGATCGTCATTGATACGCCGCCCGTGTTGGTTGTGCCGGACGCGCGTATCATCGCCAATGCGGCGGACGCCAGTATTCTCTGCGTGAAATGGGACAGCACCAGCGACGCGCAGGTTGACGAAACCATGCGTCTGTTTGACGGCGACAAGACGCCAATCACGGGGCTTGCGTTGACCCAGATCAACCGCACCGGCATGCGGCGCTATGGCTATGGGGGCAGGTCGGGCGTTCATGGACCATACGGCGCGCAGTATTATAGCAACTAAGTGCTGGTGCGTTGTGCCTCGATTTATGGACGCAGAGTCAGTGTGATGCTGCCCAGAACGGGGCCAACCCATTGGCTTGATTGAATGATCTCCCCACCCGCTATCCAATATGTATTGACGAAATCACCGGACGGACCGGTGCAATCTTCCTCGACGGTTCGGGCTATGATTTCGCGAAGGTCCCGCAGGACAGGGCGCCCCCCGGCGGGGCGGATATCGCAGGAAAATGCGCGCACAACCGTTTTGGTGCCGCCGGTCAGGTAGGTGTGGAACCTGTCCGCCTGTCCGGATCGGCCCGCAAGGATCATGGATTTGGACGCCTGTACATCGGCGGCCACCAGCCCTTCGCCCAGACTGCGCGTGCCGCGTATCAGCCCGTGATCCAGAATAACCGCTTCCCCGAACGGGCCGATCCATGTGGAAACCCCGTCACGGGTTTCCAGCAGGACAACCAGCGAAGTCGCGCCGCTGTTTTGCACTAACAGGCTATGGCTTGGCGCGCCAACGTCGCGAGCCGCCTGAAACCGCGGGTCAAGCGCGCCCGCGCCGCCCATGAAGGGGGCCATCGCGGTGCAGCCCGATAATCCGGACAACGCGAGGGTGATAAGGGCGGGCAGGGCGCGCATCATTGGAAAAACGTCCCCCAGTTGCCCGTGTCCCTGCGGGCATCATTGGTCATGTCATACAACCGGTTGCGCACCTGCACCCGTGCGCCCCCGTCGCGCGCCACGGGCCGGATGACCCGTTGCAGGCGGTCGCGCGACGCTTGACCGGTAAAGAACGTGAGCGGGGCGTCAAAGAATATGCCTTTGTCAAAGGACCCTTCGCCAAAGTCCTCGGCCGAAACATCCGTCACTGTGGCAAATGCCCCGATCCTGAAGCCGCTGTCGAACTGGCGCGCGAAGGTCACGGTGCCGCCCACATCGCCCGCCAGATACCGCCCGACGTCCAGCTGTCCGACATACCCGTTGCCGAAGTCATAATAGCCCGACACATGGCCGGTGGTGATGTTATAGTCCTGAAACT
>CBFHGD010000028.1:7175-20214 GCA_965655275.1 Octadecabacter sp.
CCCAAAGCATGTCGAAGTCGCGCTGCACCACGTGATTGATATCCGCACCCAAGGCAAGGTTGCTGTTGAGAGGGGACCAAAGGAGTTCGGCAGAAACGCCGCCATACATGCTTTCCAGATATCCCGCCGTGACGCGCCCGAAGACATCAGGGGCAGGGCGATAGAAATATTCCAGCGTCAAATGGTTGATTTCCAGATCGGATTGGCGGGCATATACAAACCCGTCACTGCGCACGCGCGGCAGGACAGAATTGCTGACACGCGATGCGTCACCGATTGTGGAGGCAAGCGGATAGCGCAACATGCCGGACAGGATCACGCCTTGTGCCGGTTCGAATGATGCGATGGCCTGAACGCCGAGATCATAGCGCAGGGGTGAATCCGGATCGAACAGCGCAAGGGTTGCATAGGGCCCGAGTGCGAATTCGAACGCGGGGGGCGGGTCGCTTGTCTGCGTTTGTGGTGCCCCTTCAAATCCGTCCTGCACCGTTGATCGCGCCCGTATGTTCCAATCCCCCTCAAGGGCGAATTCAAGGTCATAGAGGTCCGCACGGTGCAGGGTGACGGAAGACAGCGCAACGCCATTGCGTTCAAAGAAGATCGTGAAGGTTTCGATGTTGACCGGAAGGGTGTTGGCCAGAACGCGCGCCGCGCGCCCAGCGGCTTGGATCTGGGTCGGCCAGCGCCGGTTTTGGACGGTGATTGCGGCGGTGTCCCCCGCGATGTCATACCCCGACAGCGCCAGGCCCTGGTTGGCCAGGCCAGCCGCCACCGCCTGTTCAACCTCGCGCGGATCAGCAGCGATGTTCCAGCTGCGCGCTGCGACCGTGTCACGCGGGGCCAACGGCGGGGCCACGGGGTCGCGCCCGCCGTTCAGGGCCGGTTGCGACGGGTCCAGTTGGTAGCTGACCATGACCCCGAGGTCGGTGCCATACATGGCATATCCCGACACCGTGACGCCAGACGCCAGAGTATGTGATACACCAAGATTGATAGGGGATTTGGGGCGCTGTTGACCGCCCAGTAGTGTTTCTTGCGCGTAGGTGTCGGATGAATATTCCACAACGACGCTGGTTTGGTCACTGATCGCGTAGCGCAGCCCGCCAAACACGCCGACATCTCCCCTGAACCACGACTCCGCGTCAAATTTGCCTGTCACACCGCCCAGTGCCGTGGGGCGGGTCTCAAACCTGTCTGACAGGGTGGACAGCGGGTTGGTGACGGGGTTGCGGCTGGCAAGGCGCCCCCACCCGAGGCCAATTGTGCCGCTTAGCGCACCAAATGTCTTGGTCGCGACGACGTATTCGCTGCTGTAAACGCCGGTGCCGCCCAAGTCGCGCAACCCGATGGCGACCGCCGGCGTGGTGTCGGTTTCGCGCATCACCAGATAGCTGGCATCGAAGCTGCGGTCATATCGGGTGACCTCCACGACATCGAGATCGTCAATGATCGCGTAGCGGAACGTGCCCGACAGGCGCGGCGCAATCTGAAACGTCAGCGTGTTGCGCGCGGTGGATGAAAACTGGTTGTAAGACAGCGCGACGAACCCGTCCTCCAGCACGCCCGCGGTGGGCATGTCGATCAGGCCAGGGGTTCCGTAAAGGCCGAGGGTTTCGGCGCGTGGCGCAGACGCAGACCCGAGGACGGCGACAACGGCTGACGCAAGACCACAAACCACACCAGCCTTCATTTATAGCGCCTCCACCCTGTCAACCTAGACTTTAGCACAATTATCGAAGGGCGAAACGGTGGGCGTGGTTTTTCTTGCGGTAATGGGCGTGGCTTAGGTGTCAGACGTGCTGATAAACGTGACATCACCGGACGGGTCACAACAGGCCGCGGTCAAAACGCGCGAGAAGTAGGCGCCGGTGTCGAGCGCGATACGCCCGCCCTGTGCGCCGGGCGTCTTGACCACCGTGTGACCATGGGCGACCCAAATGCCGTCTTGTCGGGGTTGGGTCAGGAAATCGCCACCCCCCCAGACAAGGGTGGACGGATCTTGCGCGTGCACCCCGCGCTTGGGGTCTGCGGCTGCGTGAACCACCCAAAGGTTGCCGCTATGCCAAATCAGCGGCAGTTCCCTAAGCCAGTCTTCCAAACCGTCGGGCATGTTTGCGCGAAGGGCATCGCGTGCGCGGATCAGTGTTGCGCTGTCCGACGTTTCGCTCACCCCCGAAACCTTGAAGCTCGCCAAGGTCTGCAAACCGCCGTGACGCAACCAGCGCTGTCCGTAGCGTTCGGGGTCTTGCAGAAAGGCGAGCATCATGTCTTCGTGGTTGCCGCGCAGACAAATCCAGCCGTCCGGGTGGTTGGCGGTCTTGTCCATCAAAAACGCCAGGACCTGTGCAGAGGCGTCGCCGCGATCAATGTAATCACCGACCGTTACGATCAGTCGGGTCGCGTCCAGTTTTTCGACAAGCGTGGTCAGGTCTGCGATCTGCCCGTGAATATCGCCGATGATCTGCACGGGAACGTCGGGCTGGCACAGGGTGTCCGGCCTCTTGCCGCGTGCCGGTGGTAAGGATTTGAAAAGGCGCGATAAGAGCTTCATATGCGGCCCGATCCAGTAGGGTGTGCGGGGGTGCAAACAGGCTAACGGCGTGCCTGACTTTAAGCAACTGCCCCCATGACGGGGTTTGCCACCTTGAATTCGCCCGCCACATACGCAGAATCGGGATGACCCCGAACCCGCAGGACCCGCAATGAAGATCGATCTGACAACCGACATGCCAACGATTGACGCGGCCGACCTTGGGCCGATATTGGGCCTCGCCCCCGCGCAGGTGCCCGCCCTGATGCGCAGCGGCGATATTACCAGCATGTTCGAAACCGGAGAGGGCGAGGACGCGGGTCGGGTCCGGCTGACGTTTTTTCACGCGGGAAAACGGGTGCGGTTTACCTGCGATCAGGACGGGACCGTCCTATCCACGATCAAGACCCCGATAGGGCCGCAACCATGACGGTTTCAACCGCCGTTCAGGGGTGTGCTTGGCAGGCCTTGGGATGTTGTGCTGCGCGCCATTGGTCAGGACATCGCCTGACCGGCCAGAACCATAAACGCAATTCCAAAGGCGATGCACAGGGGGGCGTAATAGGTTTCGTCCAGCCGGCGGAAGGGTTGCTCGGGGCAGGCCCGTTTCATCAGGGTCGAATAGGCGGCGATGGCGCGGATCTGGAACACGATGGCAATCGCGAACAGCCCGAAAGATTTTAGCGCGCTGTCGGGGAACCACGGCCATGCGGCTGCAAACAGCAATGCCACCACGACCAATGAACAGGCCACCGCGCCGGGCATTTTTGTGACGCCTTTGGTGCCAATGACGGCGCGGGCCAGTGCCGCCTCGTCCTTGATCGGCCACCAATAGCCCAGCGCCCACATAAGGTGCACGGCGGCAATGACGATTAGTCCGAAGGACGCGAGGAGGGCGATCAAGGTCATGGTGCGTCCTGTTCAGCGGGCTGCCTAGATGGTCCGCGCTTCGCGGGCCTTGTTGCGGATCATGCGGTAAATGAATGCAAGAATAAACAGCGCCGTCAGCACGAGAATCACGGTCGGGCCGGGGTCCGAGCCAATCCAGAAGCTCAGATAAACGCCTGCAACCAACGACAGGGTCGACACGATGACCGCCACGGCGAGCATATGGCGAAACTGGCGCGTGATCAGAAACGCAATGGCGCCCGGCGCGATGAGCAATCCGATGGCGAGGATCAATCCAACCGCCTTGAGGGTCGCCACAATCGTCAGCGACAGGATGGTCAGCAGCCCGTAGTGCAACAGTTTGGTCGGCAGGCCGATGGCACGCGCCTGTGCCGGGTCGAACGCGTTGAGCAGCAGGTCCTTCCAGCCAATCAGCAGCGCGCCGCAGACGGTCACGCCAATGACACCCGAGGTCCATAAATCGCCCGTTTCAACGCCCAGCATGTTGCCGAACAGGATATGGTCGAGGTGAATGTTGGTCTCGATCTTGGTATACATCACCAACCCCAGCCCGAACATGCCCGAGAACACGACGCCCATGACGGTGTCCTGACGCACGCGGGAATTGGTATCGAGGTAACCGGTCAGCAACGAACACACCATGCCCGCCAGAAACGCGCCCACGATCAGCGGGATGCCAACAATATAGGCCAGCACCACGCCCGGCAGCACCGCGTGGGACACCGCATCCCCCATCAGCGACCATCCCTTGAGCACAAGAAAACACGACAGCATCGCCGTGGGCGGGCCGATCAGCAATGCGATATAGAAGGCTCCATGCATGAACGGGAACTGGAAGGGGAGGAGGAGATCACTCATGCTTTCAGCGCTTCCGCCGCGCGACGCCGATTGGCGATCAGCCCGTGTTTGGGGGCCAGGAAAAACGCTAGAACGAACAGGGATGTTTGCAGGCAAATGATGACGCCACCCGTCGCGCCGTTCAAAAAATACGAGATATAGGCCCCCACGAAGCTGGAGACCGCACCGATGGCAACGGCGATGACCAGCAGGCGCGGGAAACGGTCGGTGAGCAGGTAGGCCGTCGCGCCCGGTGTGATGACCATGGCGATCACCAGAAACGCCCCGACGGTTTGCAAGGCGGCAACGCAAGCCGCCGACAGCAGCACGAAAAACATGAACCGCAGACGATCCGGGCGCAGGCCGATGGAGCGCGCGTGATTTTCATCGAAGAACGCGACCATGAGGTCTTTCCATTTGGCCAGCAGCACGACCAGACAGACCACGCCGATGATGACCAGTTGCAGGGTGTCTGACGGGGTGATGGCCAGAATGTTGCCAAGGATAATGGTCTGCACGTCCACCGCGACGGGGGACACGGACACCATGAACAGGCCGAGGCCGAAAAAGCTGGTGAAGATCAGGCCGATGACAGCGTCCTCTTTCAGGCCGGTGCGCTGGTTCAAGAACAACATGGCGCCCGCGGCCAGGCCACCCGACAGGAACGCACCCAAGGCAAACGGAAGGCCCAGCATATAGGCCCCTGCAACGCCGGGCACGATGGAATGGGACAGCGCATCCCCGATCAAAGACCAGCCCTTAAGCATCAGATAACACGACAAAAACGCGCAAACCGCCCCGACGAGGGCGGACACGAACATGGCGTTCAGCATGAAGCCGTAGGTGAAGGGTTCCAAAAGGGTCGTCATTCGCCGTCCCTTTGTGTGCGGGTCTTGTCGTCGTAAATGACAAACGGGCGTTCGTCGTCCGTCAGGATGGTGACTTTGCGTTCGTCGTCATCGTCATGCAGTTCGTCGCCGCCCAGAACAAAGTGACGCAGCACGCCGCCGAACGCCGCCTCGAGGTTGTCTTTGGTAAACACCTCTTCGGTGGGGCCGAAGTTGAGCACCGTGCCTTTGACCAGCACGGTCTGGTCGCAAAATTCGGGCACGGACCCGAGGTTATGGGTGCTGACCAGCATCACGCGCCCCTCGTCGCGCAATTCGCGCAAAAGGGTGATGATGGCTTCTTCGGTCTGCACATCCACGCCGGTAAACGGCTCGTCCAGCAGGATCACCTGACCATTTTGGGCCAGTGCGCGCGCGAGGAACACACGTTTGCGCTGGCCGCCCGACAGCTCTCCAATCTGACGGTTCGCGAAGGCTGACATGCCGACACGTTCCAATGCGCCCGCAACCGCCTCGTGGTCGGCGGGTTTGGGGCGGCGCAGCAGGCCCATGTGCCCGTAGCGGCCCATCATGACGACGTCCTGCACCAGCACCGGGAAGGACCAGTCGACTTCTTCGGCCTGGGGCACATACGCCACGATGCCGGCTTTGATGGCCTGGCGCACGGTCTGGCCCAGCACACCGATTTCACCGGCGGCAGCGGGCAGGAAGCCCATGATCGCCTTGAACAACGTCGACTTCCCCGCTCCGTTGACGCCCACCAGCGCCGCAATCGTGCCGCGCGGAATTGCGAATGTCGCATCGCGCAGGGCGGTCACGCCGTTGCGATAGGTCACGGTCAGCCCCTCTGCATAAAGCCCCGCCTGGTTCTTGGACGTCTGGTGCGCGGCAGGGGGTGGCAATGTGTCGGGGCTGTTCACTCGGTCAATCCTTTGACGATGGTTTCGGTCGTCACCCGCATCATATCCAGATAGGTCGGTACGGGCCCGTCCTCAAGCGACAGGCTGTCGACGTAAAGAACCCCGCCATATTTCGCGCCGGTCTCACGCGCGACTTGTTCGGCAGGGTCGGTATTGACGGTGCTTTCGCAGAACACCGCAGGCACATCGTTGGCGCGCACAATATCGATGACGCCGCGCACCTGCTGCGGCGTGCCGGTCTGATCGGCGTTCATCGGCCAGAGGTAGGCTTCGTTCAGGCCGAAATCGCGGGCGAAGTAGCTGAACGCGCCTTCGCAGGTGACCAGCCAGCGTTCGTTTTCGGGGATGGTCTGGATGATGTCGCGCAGCGGCGCGAGCGTCGCGGTCAGCTCTGCTTTATAGGCATCGGCGTTGGCCGCGTAGGTGGCGGCATTGTCGGGGTCATGCCGGGACATGGCGGCCGCGATATTGTCGATATAGATCACCGCGTTTTCCAGCGACATCCAGGCGTGGGGGTTGGGCAGGCCTTCATAGCTGCCCGTACCGATCGACATGGTTTCAATGCCGTCCGAAACGGTGGCCGACGGGATGGGGCCGAGGTTGGCAATGAATTGTTCGAACCACACTTCGAGGTTCAGCCCGTTCCACAAGATCAGGTCGGCATCCGAGGCGCGCACCAGATCGCGCGGGGTGGGCTGGTAGCCGTGGATGCCCGCACCGGGGCGCGTGATGGATTCGACCGTCGCCGCGTCGCCGGCGACGTTGCGGGCCAAGTCAGCGATAACGGAGAAGGTGGTGACGACCTTGAAATCATCGGCCATCGCTTGGGCCGCAAACAGCGCGGTGAACGCTGCGAGTGTGATCGTCCGAATCGTCATTGCATATGTCTCCTCTGGTTGAGAGCGCGATTAAGCGGTGCCTCCGAGGGGAAGTCAATGCAAATGAGAATTATTCTCAAATAGAGATGTTGCGCCCAAGCGGGCGGACCTCAATAGGTGCTGGCGTTACGATACCAGTTCACGATCGCCATGCGGTCTTCGTCGGTCATGTAGGTGACGTTAGCAGGGGGCATCGCGTGGCTGACACCTGCCTGCATATAGATCGCGCGGGCATTGCGCGCGATGTCGGCCGGGGTATCCAGCAACACGCCCTTCGGGCTCCACATCATGGTGTCGGAATAATACGGCTCACGCGCATGGCACATGGAGCAACGGCCCATGATAACGTCATGGGCATCGTCAAACCCGTCGGCCTGCGCGAACTTTTCCTCATAGGCGGTCAGACCCGCGGCCTCGGCCTCCTCGTAGGTGTTCCACATGTTGGCGGTGGACAGCCACGCGATGACGATCATCAACAGCACGGTCACCGCCCATGTCCAATGCGGACCCTTGCCGGTGGAATGCATGGTGTTGAAGTAGTGGCGGATGGTGACGCCTGTCAGGAAGATCAGCGACGCGATGATCCAGCTATATTCGGTCGCAAACGACAGCGGGTAATGGTTGGACAGCATCAGGAAGATGACCGGCAACGTCAGATAGTTGTTGTGGGTCGACCGCAGCTTGGCGATTTTGCCATATTTGGCATCCGGCGTGCGCCCTTCCTTGAGGTCTTTCACAACGATGCGCTGGTTGGGCATGATGATGAAGAACACATTGGCCGTCATGATCGTGGCAGTGAACGCCCCGAGGTGAAGCATTGCGGCGCGCCCCGTAAAGATCTGGTGATAGCCATAAGACATAACCACGAGGATCACGAACAGCAGCACCATCAACGTCGTCGGGCTTTCGCCGAGTTTGGATTTGCACAAGAAATCATACAGCATCCAGCCGATGGTGAGTGACAGTGCGGAAATCGCGATCCCCTGCCACAGCGCAAGGTCGGCCTTGGCCGCGTCGATCAAATACAGCTCGCCGCCGACCCAATAGATGATCATCAACAAGGCCGCACCGGACAGCCATGTCGCGTAGCTCTGCCATTTGTGCCATGTCAGGTGTTCAGGCAGGCGCGCAGGCGCCACGAGGTATTTGGTGGTGTGATAAAACCCGCCACCGTGGACTTCCCATTCCTCGCCGGACGCGCCTTCGGGCATGCCCTCTGCGGGTTTGAGCATCAAATCTAGCGCAACGAAATAGAACGAGGCCCCGATCCATGCCATCGCGGTGATGACGTGTAGCCAACGGACGGCAAAACCCGTCCATTCCCAAAGAATTACTGCATCAAACATGGTGAGTCCCCCGTCAAAAGCTCTGTTGATTCATCCGAGCCTATCCTTGGTCGGTTTATTTTGCTATTCTGGCATAACACTACGCTCTATCAAGAAATGCAAAACAATGTCCTATCTCGACAACATCAGAACCTTTGTGCGTGTCTACGAGCTTGGCAGTATGTCGGCGGCCGGGCGCGATTTGCGGATATCACCTGCGGTGACATCCTCGCGCATTTCGTCGCTTGAGGAACATTTGAACGTGCGATTGTTCCAGCGCACGACCCGCAGCCTGACGGCGACCGAACAAGGGCGCGCGTTCTATACCGGCGCTGTCGCTGTTCTGGATGCGGTTGACGAGGCGGAGGGGCAGGTCGCGGGCATTACCGATAACCCGAAGGGCTCGCTTTATGTGGCGGCCCCGCTGGGGGCAGGGCGGCGACTTATCGCGCCGCGTGTGCCGGAGTTCGCCAAGCAATACCCGTTAATCGACATCCGCCTGCGCCTGACTGACCGCAAGGTTGATCTGACGACCGAGGGATTGGACATCTCGTTTTTTCTGGGGGAACCGGCCGACAGTAATCTGCGTATGAAACCCGTTGCGCAGTGCGAACGGGTGTTGGTCGCATCGCCTGATTACATCGCGGCCCATGGCAATCCGGCCAGCGGCGATGCGTTGATCAGGGAGCGCCACAACTGCCTGAACCTGCGCTATCCCGGTGCGACCGAGTTCCAGTGGCGGTTGAACACGCCCGACGGCCCCAAAAAATTCCGCGTGATGGGGCGGTATGAGTGTGACGACGGCGATGTATTGACCGAATGGGCCTTGGCGGGCGAAGGGATCGCGCTGAAGCCGGTCTTCGAAGTGGCCGAACACCTGAACGCCGGCACGCTGATCCCCGTGGCTGAAAAGACACCGCCGGTGCCGATCCAGATGGCCTGCCTTTATACGCACCGCCGTATGCAGGACCCCAAAACGCGGTTGTTCATGGAATTCATGACGGCGCGCATCGGGATGGCCGTGCGCACCGCGCAAGACAGCGTTCAGCTGCCGCGATAGGTGGAATAGCCATACGGCGACAGCAACAGCGGCACATGATAATGCGCATCCGCGTCATCCATACCGAACCGCAGCGGGATTTCGTCGAGGAATTTGACGTCACCCGTTGCTTGACCGTTGGCCTCGAGGTAGGCGCCGCAATAGAACACCAGTTCGTATTTGCCGGTCTTGAAATCGCCTGTCGGTAGGATCGGGCTGTCGGTGCGCCCGTCATCGTTGGTGACGGTTTGTGCGATCAGGTCGCGCCCGCCGTCCAAACGGTACAGTTCGATCTTGATGCCTTGGGCAGGGACGCCGCGGGCGGTATCGAGGACGTGGGTGGTCAAATATCCGGACATAAAGAGTCTCCTTTTGTTACATCCTATCTGCGCGGGTCTTGGTCACAAGGCAAACACGGGTAATAAGACAGTCTTTCAAGAATTCACTATAAATGCCCTGCGCCTTTTTGATTTAATGATTAAGTAACACATAGGAACGCACATGATTGAAACGACAGGCTACCCACGTGATTTGACAGGCTATGGCGCAACGCCACCTGCGGCCAATTGGCCCGACAACGCGCGCATCGCGGTGCAAATTGTTGTGAATTATGAAGAGGGTGGCGAGAATAACATCCTGCACGGGGACGCCGCGTCCGAGGCGTTCTTGTCCGAAATCGTTGGCGCGGCGGCGTGGCCGGATCAGCGCCACGCGAATATGGAATCAATTTACGAATATGGTGCGCGGGCCGGGTTCTGGCGGCTCTACCGCATGCTGAACCACCTTCCGGTGACGGTTTATGGCGTCGCATCCGCGCTTGCGCGCGCGCCTGAACAGCTGCGTGCGATGCAGGAAGCGGGCTGGGAAATCGCGTCCCACGGCCTCAAATGGGTCGAACACAAAGACATGCCCGAAGCAGAGGAGCGCGCGCAAATCGCCGAGGCAGTGCGACTGCACACCGAAGTTGTCGGATCGCGCCCGCGCGGTTGGTATACCGGACGCTCATCCGAAAATACGATCCGTCTGGCGGCCGAAGAGGGCGGATTCAAATACATCGCTGACAGCTACGCTGACGATCTGCCCTACTGGTCCGAGTTTGGAAAGCGTGACCAGCTGATCGTGCCCTACACGCTGGATTGTAACGACATGCGGTTTGCCACGCCGCAGGGGTTTAACTCCGGCGCGCAATTCCTTGATTATCTTAAAGCAACCTTCGATGTGCTTTATGCGGAAGGCGGGCGCATGATGTCGCTTGGCCTGCATTGCCGATTGGTCGGGCGCCCCGGGCGCGCGCAAGCGCTGCAACAGTTTATCGAATACGCCAACAGCCATGACGGTGTGTGGTTTGCCACCCGCGAAGACATCGCGGATCACTGGGCCGCGCAGCATCCGCACAAGCGCACAGAGCGTCCCTCCCAAATGTCGCGGGACACGTTTGTCGCCAAGTTCGGCAGCATCTTCGAGCATTCTCCCTGGATTGCCGAACGTGCCTATGATCTTGGTCTTGGCCCGACCCATGACACAGCCATCGGTGTTCACTCTGCCCTGTGCCGGATGTTTCGCAGTGCGTCCCATGAAGAACGCCTCGGTGTTCTGACAGCGCACCCCGACCTTGCAGGCAAGCTGGCGGCGGCGAATAAGCTCACCGCCGAAAGCACGTCCGAACAGGCCGGCGCGGGGCTGGATTCGCTCACGGACGAGGAGCGTAGCACGTTTCAGGCGCTCAACACCGCGTATGTTGAAAAGCACGGTTTTCCGTTTATCATTGCGGTGCGTGACCACACCAAGGCTAGCATCATGGCCGCGTTCCACACACGTATCGACCATGACACACCGACCGAGTTTGCCACGGCGTGCCGTCAGGTCGAACGCATCGCTGAATTTCGCCTTCAGGACCATTTCGCATGAAGACACTGACGCCCCAGCCGTTGACCGCAGACGCCTTCGCCCCGTTCGGTGATGTGCTGGAGTGCACAGGCGAAGCCGATGTGATCATTAACCAGGGCATGTGCGGGCGGTACCATGACCGCGCGCATCTGGAATTCGGACAAGCGCATGAAAACGGTCGTGCGGGTATCAGCCTGTTCAACGCCACACCGCGCACTTTTCCCTATACGCTGGACATGATGGAGCGGCATCCGCTGGGCTGTCAGGCTTTTATCCCGATGTCCCAGAATCCGTTTCTGGTGATTGTCGCGCCGGATGAGGGCGATGCACCCGGCACGCCGCTGGCGTTTTTGACGCAGCCGGGGCAGGCGGTCAATTACCTTAGAAATACGTGGCACGGGGTGCTGACGCCCCTGCACGCGCCCGGCCTTTTTGCGGTCATCGACCGCATCGGCGCTGGCGATAACCTTCAAGAGCATTGGTTCGACGACCCCTATATCGTCGCGCCTTAACCCACGACCAAAAACCAAAGCCCGCGCAAGACGGGTTCACGACAACCACCACTCAAGGGAACAGAAAAATGACAGACACTTCAATCGGAACGCCAGAGCAAATGCGCGATCCCGACTATATGCCGCCGATCTTCAAGGCGGTTCCACTCGGGCTTCAGCACGTATTGGCGATGTTCGTCTCAAACGTAACGCCTGCGATTATCATCTGCGGGGCCGCAGGCATCGGTTTTGGCTCTGACCAAGGCGCGCTGGGCTTCCCTGCGATGACCTATATGATCCAGATGTCCATGTTCTTTGCGGGCGTGGCGACATTGATCCAGACCATCGGCATGGGCCCTGTTGGTGCCAAGCTGCCTATCGTCCAGGGCACGTCGTTTGCCTTTATTCCAATCATGATCCCGCTGGTGGCCGGAAAAGGCGAAGAAGCCTTGGCCATCGTGATGGGCGGTGTCCTGGTCGGTGGTTTGTTCCATGCGTTCCTTGGCCTGTTCATCGGCAAGATCCGCTTTGCGCTGCCGCCACTGGTCACGGGCCTTGTGGTCACGATGATTGGTCTGGCACTGGTTAAAGTCGGTATTCAGTATGCGGCGGGCGGAGTGCCTGCCATCGGCACCGAAGAATACGGCTCGCTCCAGAACTGGACAGTGGCCGGTATCGTGATCGTGGTGACCTTGGCGTTGAAATTTTACGCAAAAGGCATGGTCGCCATTTCCGCTGTCGTGATCGGCCTGCTGGTCGGCTACGTCGTCGCCTACATGATGGGCATGGTCAGCTTTGGCAACGTGGGACGCGCGGCAACGTTTGCCCTGCCAAACCCGCTGCACTTCGGTCTGGAATTCACGGTTGCGGCGGTCATCGGCTTTTGCTTGATGTCGTTCGTATCAGCAGTTGAAACTGTGGGCGACGTGTCCGGGATCACCAAAGGTGGTGCAGGTCGTGAAGCAACGGACAAAGAGATCCAGGGCGCAACATTTGCTGACGGTCTTGGCACCGCGGCCTCTGGTCTGTTCGGCGCACTGCCAAACACATCCTTCAGCCAGAATGTTGGTCTGATCGCGATGACGGGCCTGATGTCGCGCCACGTTGTCACCATCGGTGCGCTGTTCCTGATCGCTGCTGGCCTGATCCCGAAAGTGGGCGCCATCATCTCCACCATCCCGATCGAAGTTCTGGGTGGCGGTGTGATCGTGATGTTCGGCATGGTTGTGGCCGCTGGTATGTCCATGCTGTCCGATGTCGACTGGAACCGCCGCAACATGGTGATCTTCGCGATCGCCTTGTCGCTCGGTCTTGGTTTGCAGCTTGAGCCGGGCGCGCTTCAGCACCTGCCAAGCACATGGAAGGTCCTCGCGAC
>CBFHGD010000029.1:0-19971 GCA_965655275.1 Octadecabacter sp.
ACATCAGCAGTCCGTTTTACGCGGATGCCATTTACCCTGTTGCAAAACTCCTGCCCATCATCGCGGCTCCGTCCGAGTCATTGTCGTTTTACGCAAACGTGGCCGGATCGTTTCGCGCCTCTTTCACGCTTGAGCCACCGTCGAGCGTTGTCGTCATCACATTCCAGGAAACATACCTGAACGACAATGACGTGCTGATGCTCGGGTCCGGCGAGGTGGTCTTTGTCGACCCGTCACAATACCTGACCCAATTGCAGGAATATCAGTCCATCGCGGCAGCCATTGCCGCGCCGGTGACGTCCGACATGATTGTGCCCGGCGAGAACGCCACGAAGGATGCAATCGCGCTGCACGACAAAGTTGCAAGTATCGAAGCGCCGGTGATTGCGGGTGTTTCGGCGACTGTCATGCATGGTGGCGACGCGTTTGGCGTGCACATCAACGGCGAAATCGCCGATGAAATCCCCAGCCTTGAAGATCTGTTGCCCGCGTTCAAGGCAAAGAAAGCCGACAGTGACGCGACAGAGGCCGAAGGCGATGACCCCGACGGTGAAGACGCCGCAGATGACCATGAATTCCCCGATCCGTTCGAGGGGCTGAATGCGGGCGTCGGCGACGACGCTTTGATGGACATCGAAGACGGCCATGCCGTTGTCTTGGGCGCCAACATGTTGGTGAACGAAGTGGTCATCAACTCCGCCTGGCTCGACGCGCCTGTCTTTTCGGTCATGGGCGACGTTATCAACCTGACCGTCATTTCGCAGGTCAATGTTCTTGTTGATCTTGATTACGGCGCCTTTGGCGAATTTTCCAGCTCCACCGCAATGAACGCCGCATCGCTTTCGGCCACTGTGACCACTCCGGTGTCCGAAGATGGCGAGGATGTGTCCCGTCCCGCCGACACGACCGATCTCGGGTTGCCGTCAAATTGGGCGGTAACCCGGATCGACGGCGATTTGATCGCGCTCAATCAGGTTAGCCAATATAGTTTCGTCACAGACAACGACCGGGCCGACATCGCTTTCTGCAGTGCGAATACCTATATCGGGATGGGGGATAACACTGTTATCAACTTGACCGATCTGTCCGAACTCGGGTTCGGATATGACTTGATCATGATCGGTGGCAGCATGATTTCCGTCAACTGGATCAGCCAGATCAACGTTTTGATCGACAACGATACGATGACCTTCACGGGGGATACGCCAAACGGGTTCAGCGGTTCCGACAACCTGTTGTTTAACAACGCACTGATCAATTCTGTTGGCGTGGACAGCTATGGCGCGATGCAGGATAATTTCGCGACCGCCAGCGATAGCCTCGCAAGCGGGGCATTGAGCATCGATGAAAACGTCGCCCACGACAGCGTCTTTGAAGGCACTGAAATCCTGCGCGTTTTGTATATTGAAGGCGATCTGACGACGATCAACTGGATCGAGCAAACAAACGTCTTGGGCGATTCCGATCAGGTGCACCTTGCGCTCGACAATCTTGAAGCCGCGACGGGGGCCACGGCCACCGTGACGGCAGGGTCAAACGCCTTGATCAACTCGGCAACCATCAATGAATACGGCGTCGATTCAACTGTCGCAGTGAACGGGGACGTCTATGACGACGCCATGCTGTATCAGGCCGACCTGATCGACACGGATGCAGACCCGTTGGGCGTGGCCATGCCCGCCCTGGCAAACGAAGCCGTTGCGTTTCTTGCCGATGACATGATGGGGCCGGACATAACACCGGACGACGCAACGATTATCGCAACCGCCTCTGAAAGCACCGCATCGTCTGACGTGATGCAGTCGATGCTGGCCTGACAGGATACCGAGTTTTATGACCGTGAGCGAAACGAAGACCTTTGCCGAGGCGCTGTTGAAGGCGCAAAACGCGGGCACAGCACGACATCCTGGCGCACAACCGGCCAACGAGAAACCGGACCCGATTCCGCTGACGGCGGAACAGCGCATTGATCCGGAAACAAAACAGTTTTTCAAAAGTAAACGCACCGAGGGTCCGGGCTCTGCAAAGGGTCTTGGTGGTGCCGTTATCGAAGGTGACACAGGGCCGATCCTGAAACCCGGAGCAGGCGGGGGCAAACCCCCAAGCCCGACAGACGGGGGCAAAGGCGGCGGTGGCGGCGGCGGGGGTGAGTCAAGTTTTCACAAACGCGCTGCACCCGATCAATTCGTCCAACAGCTCAATTCCGGCACCCGTGTCGTCAAACGCAATCTGGCGTTTGTGATGCTTTTGACCTGCGCGACGAATTTGCTGGTGTTGGCGATCCCGATTTATCTGTTCCAGATTTCGGACCGCGTTCTGACCAGCCGGTCGATGGATACGCTGGTGATGTTGACGGTTGTCATCGTCGGTGCGGTCGTCCTGCAGGCGATTTTTGATGCGGTGCGCCGCTTTATCTTGATGCGCACGGCGGTTGAAGTGGCTGTCCGCCTCGGCGCGCCTGTCCTGAGTGCCGCCGCACATGCGTCGCTGCACGACAACGGGCGACAATACCAGACCTTGGGTGATTTGCAGCAATTGCGTGGTTTTTTGACATCAGGCACTCTTATATCGTTTCTGGATGTGCCATTCGCGCCATTCTTTATCTTTGCGATCTTCTTGGTGCATCCGCATCTGGGGATGATCGTTGTCACCACAGCCCTGCTGCTGATGGTCATCGCCGTTATCAACCAAAAGGTGACCGCAAAACCATTCGCCGCGGCAAACCTCGCGCAGAGCAAGGCGAACATGCATCTGGACTCCATGTCGCGCAACAGCCAGATCATCAACGCCCTTGCGATGGTGCCAGAGGCCGTCACGCTGTGGGGCAAGGACACGGCAGATAGCCTGCGCTCGCAGGTCATAGCCCAAGACCGCAACATTGCGTGGGCCGCAGTGTCGCGCGCGTCGCGTCTGTTGACCCAGATTGCGATGCTTGGCTGGGGCGCGTTTCTGGCCATTCAGGGTCAGATTACCGGCGGTATGGTCATTGCCGCGTCCATCATTGCAGGCCGTGCGCTGGCCCCGATCGAAGGATCGATCGAGGGTTGGAACGGCTACAGCCTTTCGCGCTCGGCCTACAACCGGGTTAGCGCGCTGATGCATAATTCGGTGCAGCGGTTTGAAAAACTTGTGCTGCCAAACCCCGAAGGCCGCCTGAACGTCGAACGTCTGTTGTTTGTTCCGGCAGGCACCAAACAGGTCATCCTGAACGGGCTGACCTTTTCGCTGAACCCCGGTGAATCTCTGGGGGTGATCGGCAATTCGGGCGCGGGTAAAACGACGCTAGGCAAGATGCTGGTGGGGTCGATCCTGCCGACGTCGGGCAACGTGCGGCTTGATCTGATGGACCTGCGCAATTGGGACACACGCCAGTTGGGTGAGAACATCGGTTACCTGCCACAGGATGTGCAGCTGTTCCCGGGGTCGATCAAGGCCAACATCGCGCGGATGCGTGCGGGCGCGCGCGACGAAGACGTTCACCGCGCGGCGATGCTGGCCGATGTTCACGACATGATCGCGACCCTTCCCCATGGCTATGAAACGATGGTTCAGGCCGACGGATCACCGCTGTCGGGCGGGCAAAAGCAACGCATTGCACTGGCGCGCGCGTTCTTTGGAAATCCGCGCCTTCTGGTGCTGGATGAACCGAATTCAAATCTGGACACCGCCGGTGATCGCGCTCTTGCCAATGCGATCAAACATGCGGGTGAAAATGGCATCACCGTTGTCGTCATCACCCAGAAACCGTCGCTGTTGAGCGTCGTGGACAAAATCATGCTGATGGCTGACGGCAACATCGGTATGTTCGGACATCGCCAGCAGGTTTTGGCGCAACTTGCCGAGCGCAACAATTCAGGTGGAACCCTGCCACCAGCTCTAGGCACGCCAGGAGGCCCGCCCAATGTCTGATCTCGCAATCCCTGCCGCCCCGCTGGAATGGTACTCCGACGTTCCACGCTCTGTGAGCAAACACATCATGTTCGGATTGTTCTTGTTCGTCGTGGCGTTCGGCGGGTTTGGCTATTGGGCCCTGAAAGCACCGCTTGCTGCGGCCGTTATTGCGCCGGGCAGTTTCGTGGCGACCGGCAGCAACAAGATTGTGCAACACCTTGAAGGGGGCATTATCAGCGAGATCCTTGTCGAAGAAGGAGACGCTGTGACCGCCGGTCAGCCTATCCTGCTTCTGGATGAAACTGTGGCGCTCGCGACGGAGCGCGAACTGTTCTTTCGCCAGATCCGACTTGAAGCGATGGAAGCAAGGCTTTTGGCCGAATACGCCGGTGATGACCGTTTGGTGTTCCCGCCGCACGTGGACAGCCTTCGGTCCGATTTTAACATTTCATCAATGCTGGATAGCCAGACAATCGCGTTTGACGCCGCGACACGCCAATTGAACAACGATATCGCACTGCTTGAGCAAAGCATCGAGGCGCTCTCTGTGCGCTCATCGGGCTATGACTTTCAGCTGACGGCAACCAACGCGCAGCTTGAAATCCTCCACGAGGACCTTGAAAGCAAACAGGTGCTGCTGGACCGTGGTCTGGTCCGCCGCTCGGACGTCAACGCCCTTCGACGCGCAATTGCCGAAGCCGAAGGACAGGTCGGGCGATTGACGGCCGAGATGGATGAAATCACGGAAGTGATCGAACGCTATCGCGCCCAGATGATCCAGACCAGAAGCGAACGCCAAAGCGCGGTTCTGGATGAGTTGCAGGTTGTCCAATCCGAACTGGAAAGTGTGCGCGAACAAACGCGCCGCGCGGACGATATTTTACAACGCTCTTCCGTGCTTGCGCCGGTGTCCGGCACAGTTGTCACGCTGCACTACCACACGCCGGGCGGGGTCATTGAATCCGGCAAAGCCATCGCAGAAATACTGCCGACGGGTGAGCCTCTGATAATCGAAGTCAGCGTTCCGCGCACCGAAGTTGACGTCGTCCAGCAGGGGCAAATCGCCACTGTGCGGCTGACGGGGCTAAATGCGCGCACCACCCCGATTCTGGAAGGCGAGGTGTTTTATGTGTCCGCCGACGCGATCCTTGATCGCCGTCAGGAAACCCCGCAGGAGGTTTACGTTGCGCGGGTTTCCGTATCCCAGGAGCAACTGAACAGGGTGCGCGGGTTCGTTCCGACACCCGGCATGCCTGCCGAAATCATGATCCAGACGGAAGAACGGACGTTTTTCCAATACCTGATCAAACCAATCACAGACAGCATGAATCGCGCGTTCAGGGAACAGTAGGGAGGGGCCACGTCGGACGGGTCAGGGCGGTTGCGGTTGCACCTTGTGCGCCAATGGGTGAACACTACATCAACTTCACCCCGCACCAGGACCCATGCCAGATGAGTGACCCGCGTTTTGATGATTTGCCCACACCGTGTCTTTTGCTGGAGGAAGCGAAGATGCAGCGCAACATCGACCGTTTGGCGGGGCGGGCCGATCGTCTGGGCGTGCAGCTGCGCCCGCACCTGAAAACCACCAAAAGCATCGATGCTGCGCGCTATGTCTTGAAAGACGGGGCAGGTCCGGCGACCGTGTCGACATTGGCCGAAGCCGAAGTTTTTGCCGCCGCTGGCATCAAGGATATCGTTTACGGTGTCGGGATCGGGTTGAACAAGATGGAGCGCGTGTTGGACCTGCACCGCGCGGGGTGCAATCTGATTGTATTGCTGGACAGTGTGGCGCAGGCGCAAGCCGTTGCCGCCGCATCAAGATCCGCCAAGATCGCCATTCCCGCCATGATCGAAATCGACAGTGACGGGCATCGCAGCGGGTTGCGCCCTGACGATCCTGAACTGATCGAAATCGGGCGCATTTTGCACGAAGACGGCGCAGCGTTGCACGGTGTGTTGTGTCATGCGGGCGACAGCTATTTTGCCGTGGGGCGCGACGCGCAATCCGTCTACGCAGAGGCCGAGCGGTTGGCGGTCGTTCAATCTGCCGCTGCGCTGCGCGCCGCCGGCCTGCCGTGCCCCGTTGTAAGTGTCGGGTCAACGCCAACGGCCCACGCAGCCAATGATTTGTCCGGAGTCACCGAACTGCGTGCGGGCGTTTATGTTTTCTTCGATCTTGTGATGGCGGGGATCGGGGTGTGTGATGTGGACGACATTGCGCTGTCGGTGCTGACCACTGTGATCGGGCACCAGGCGAAACACGGCTGGGTGTTGGTTGATGCGGGCTGGATGGCCATGTCGCGTGATCGCGGCACCGCCAACCAGACGGTCGATCAGGGGTATGGGATTGTGTGTGACGAGGCGGGGCACATCCTGCCGGACCTGATCGTTCTTCAAGCCAATCAGGAACACGGCGTCATCGCGGTGCGTCCGGAGTCCGGCGGCGTGTTGCCCGATCTCCCGCTTGGGACCAAATTGCGCATTTTGCCCAACCACGCCTGCGCGACAGGCGCGCAACATCAACGCTATCACGTCTTGCCCAAGACGGACGGCGCCCCTTTGATGACGTGGGAGCGGTTTGGCGGCTGGTAATTCAGGCGGGCGACAAGACCACATCAAGCAGCTGGGCGAACCCTGCGGCATCGAGCCTGTCAAAACCATCGCACAGCACGCGCATTTCTTCGGCGCGCACCGCGCCAAGGGACGGGTCGGCAAACATTCGGTATTTCGCCAGTATTTCAGTATCGCTAAGCGGCTGGTCCACATCACCGCGCGCAGATTTTGGCGGCGCGTCATAGCGTTGACCATGCTGATCGATCAAGGTGACAGCCGCCCAGCGTTTATCGACGCTCTTGGCGGTCAATTCGGCGTCGTCGATCAGTTCGACCGCGCTGCTGACCCGCAAAATGTCTGTGTCGTTCAGAATGTCGGGCGACATTTCAGCCGCGCCGAACACGCCGCGCACGATCATCGTCGCTACGGGAAAGGCGATGGAATAGGCCAGTTCATCCATGGTTTGGGGGCGATGGCCTGCCAGACGGGTGGCGTAGTGGAACGTGCGAATTTCGACTTTCGCGATCCGGGAATGGTGCAGCCCATGCTGCGTCATCAATTCAAGGGCCGCGTCCATGGACGGATGTGCCCAACGACAGCAGGGGTATTTCTTGTAGTGGGTGTGATCCAGCGTCAGCCAATGGGTGCCAAGGTCCGCCCAAAAGGGGGCCGCGTCGTCGCCCTCGCAGGTCAGGGCGGGCGCACCGGTAAAGCCGTCTTTGGCCAGATAGGCCGCCGTCACGCCGGACGGTGCGCCCCAGCCCACGCCGTCACGCACCATTGTGGGGAAATCAATGCAGCGCATCATCTGGCTGCGTGGCCCGTGATATTCGGCCACACCAACCGCGTGGCGCACCTGTTCGGGCGTGGCATCCAGAACCCGCGCGACTGCGGCAGCGACGCCAACGGCGGTCCATGCCCCGGATGTGTGATAATCCGGGCAGGTTGCGTGTTGGACCTGCCCGGCGCGATAACTGACCTCGTAGGCTATCGCGAGCCAGAGCGCGAAATCGGCGCCCGTCACCGCGCGCCCCAAAGATATCTGGGCATCGGCCACAGCCAGAAGCGCCGGAAACACCGCAGACCCGGCGTGCCCTTTGTTGGGCGTCGTTCCGTCATGGGCATCAATGCTGTCAACCGTGAACCCGCCCGCCATCGCCGCCCCGACAGGGCTGACCTGCCGCCCGTCCATCAACATCCGCGCGGCACCACCCGTGGCAGGGCCAAATAGCATCGCGGCCGTGCTGCGCGCGATTTGCGACATTTGCGTGCTTGCGCCAATCGCAGCCACGCCCATGGTGTCGGTAAAGCTGCGCCGCAAAAGGGCGCGCATGTCTTCGTTGATGTCGTCGTAGGTGAGGGTGGTGGTGAAGTCCTGGACGCTTAAGGGCATATCGGGGCTTTGCTTGGCTTGGGGTTTTCCCAGCTTTGCACGGCGCGTCGGTGTCGCCTAGCGCAATGTGTCCAGTGCGACCGGCATCTGGAACTCCGGCGCGAGGTAGATCACGTTTGCGGCGGATGTTGTAATATGGCCAAACCCCAGCGGATCGCGCAGCAGGCTCGCGGGGGTGGACGTGGTGCGCACAATTGCGTTTTGCGCGCTGTCGCCAACGTCGTTTACCATCACAGCCAGGGCGCGGGGCAGGGTCAGGTCAGCCCCGGCCAGTGTGCCGTCGGCCAGCGTCAAACGGCCCTGGTTGCGAAACACGTCCCGTCCGTTGAGCGAGAATTTCTTAATCCCGCTTGCCGCCGTCGCCATGGCGTCACTCACAAGGAACACCCTGTCAGATTGTGGCTTGGCTGCCAGAGCAATGCGGATGGTGGCGGGATGCACATGGATCGCGTCGGCGATCAGGCCTGCGAAGACATCGCCGCGTTCCAGCGTGGCACCGACCAGTCCGGGTGTGCGGCTGTGCAACTGGCTCATCGCGTTGAACAAATGGGTGACGCAGCGCGCGCCGGCGTCAAAGGCGGCGTGGCAGGTCGCGGCGTCCGCGTCGGTATGGCCCAGCGACACGGTAATGCCCGCCTGCGCCATTGCTTTGATTTGTGCGTTCGATGTGGTTTCGGGGGCGACAGTCACCATGACGTTTGCCAACCGGTCCGCAGCCCCGAGCAACAGTGCCAGATCATCGTCGTCCATCTTGCGGATCAGCGCCGCGTCATGCGCCCCTTTGCGCGCAACCGACAGGTGCGGTCCCTCAAGGTGGAGACCGATGATGCCCGCCACGCCCTGTTCAAGGGCGTCGGCCACCGCGTCAATCGCGGCGCGGGTGCGGGCAGGGGTATCGGTGATCAGGGTCGGCAGGATCGCCGCGGTGCCCGTGGTGGCGTGGGCCTGCGCGATGGTGCGCAAGGTCGCCACGGATGGATCGTCATTGAACATCACACCGCCACCGCCGTTGACCTGTAGGTCGACAAATCCGGGGGCAATCAGGCCACCGTTCAGCGCGCGGATCGGGCACCCTTCCGGCAGTTGGTCTGCAGGGCGCAGGCTGATGGATTCGTTGGCATGGCGCAGCACTGCGTGGTCTTTGTGCAGCTGGACACCGTCGTGAATATCCGCACCGGTGTAGGCTCTTGTTATCGTGTTCATCGGGGTGCACCCGTCTTGGCCAGCGCAAAGGCCCCGTCCAGCGCGCTGCCCTGCGGCTCGATCCGACCCTTAAGGTAGCCGCCGGGCAGAAAGGGCGCATAATGCGGCCCCACGCCGCCCGTTAAACACAACCTGTCGCCTGACTTGAACCCAAGCGCGCCCAGCCCTGCGGACAGATGATCAGCCCCTGCCTGCATAATCGCGCGCGCCAGGACATCCCCCGCCTGCGCCTGTGTGATGACATCGGGGGCAAGGCTGGCATAATCGGCAGGTGTGGCGGTCGTTGCGAAGGCCACGATGCCATTCGGGTCGCCGCCAAAGGTCAACATCAAGGCGCGGGTCAGATCAGAGTGTTCAAGCACCCCGTCATAACACAACAATGCCCGTTCGAGCGCGCCACGCCCGAGCCACGCGCCCGACCCGTGATCGGACACCTGCATCCCCCAGCCCCCGACGTATTGGATGCCGTCAGGCGTGCTGGCAGCGGTGAACGCGCCGGTGCCGATCGCCAGCACGAAACCATGGAAATCGCCCAACGCGCCTTTCAGGGTCGAAGGCCGGTCATCGGTGACGGTGATTTTGCCAAACGGCAGCGCCGCCGCGACGCGCGCGCTGTCTGATGGCGACATCACCCCGGCTATGGCGATGTGGGCCGTTGCCGCGCGCAATTGCGCGTCGCTTATGCCCGCTGATTGCGCGGCACAGCGAACCGCCGCCTCTACATTTTCGATGGCTTGGGCTAAGTCGGACGTTGCATTGGCAGGCCCGGCGTCCCCGCGCGCAATCACGCCCGATGACAGCGTGCCAATGGCCGCACGGCACCGCGTGCCGCCTCCATCAACGCCGATCAAGAAAGGGTGCGATGCCTCGGTCATATAACGCCTTTATGACGGTTGCAGCGCGGCAGTGCCACGGTTCTTTGCGCGTTCTCCCAGCATCAGCATTGCGGGCGTCACAACCAGCGTCAGAATCGTGGCGATGATCAAGCCACCCGCGATGGCGGATGACAGTTCTGTCCACCACTGGGTCGACGGTGCTCCGTAAACGACCTCACGCGTGAAAAAGTTCAGGTTCAGGCCGATCACCATGGGCATTAGCCCCAAGGCCGTCGTGACCGACGTCAGAGTGACGGGGCGCAAACGCTGGGCCCCTGTGCGCAACGCGGCCTCCAGCGGGGATTGGCCCTCGCGTTTGAGGGTGTTGAACGTGTCGATCAGAATGATGTTGTTGTTCACGACGATGCCCGCCAGCGCGATCACACCGATCCCTCCCATCACGATCCCGAAAGGGCGGCCCGTGACGATCAGACCCAACAAAACCCCCGCGATTGAGAAAACGATCGCGCTCATCACCACAAAGGCCTGATAGAAATTGTTGAATTGCAGCACCAGAATAACGAACATCAGGAAGATGGCGGTGATAAAGGCACCCACCAGAAAGTTCATGCTTTCCGCCTGATCCTCGGCCTCGCCTGCGAAGCTGAATTCGACGCCGTCGGGCAGATCGGCGGCGTTCAGTTTAGCTGTCAGCGCGACAACCTGATCGTTGACCAGCACCCCTGGCGCGACGTTGGCCTCGATGGTTGTGACACGTTTTTCGTCGATGCGCCGGATGATGCCGGTGCGCTCGGTCGGGGCGAAGGTCACGAAGTTCGAGATCGGGACAAGGCCGGCGGCGGTCGGCACGCGCAGCCCCGCCAGTTCGGACAACGAGCGTTCTTCGCGCGGGAACCGCACGCGGATATCAAGGGTTCCGTCCACGTCATCTGGGCGATAATCGGCCACTGTGATCCCTTGGGTTAGCAGCTGAACGGCCTGTCCCAACAGGCTGACGTCCGCCCCGAAACGCGCGGCTTCGGCGCGGTTCACTAGGATAGCGACTTCGACACCGGGCACCGGGCGCGTATCGGTTACATCGGTGAAACCGCCCATCGCGTCCATGATGTCGCGGGCCTGCTGAACCGCCTGCGTCTGGTTGTCCGGATCGCGCGCGGTGATTTGCAGGTTCACGGGTTTGCCCGTCGATGGCCCCATGCTCTGGGTTTGCACCTGAACGTCGATGCCAGCGATATCGGCCACGCTGTCGCGGATATCCACGCCGAGCTCGTCCGCCGTGCGCCGTGTGTCCCATTCGGTCAGCTCAAGCTGCAAGGTGCCGATGGTTTCTTCGTCGCCCTGTCCGGCGCTCATGGTGGAGCGGGCGTAGATACTGGCGATTTCATCATACCCGAGAAGGCGGTTTTCGACGGTGCGCACCAATGCGTCACGTTGAAAAATAGAGAAATTGTCACGCGCACGCACCTGAACCTGCATGAATTCCGGTTCGATCGACGGGAAAAAACTGATGCCTTTGCCAAGCTGTCCATAGGCACCAAACCCACCCAAAAGCAGGGCAACCGCCAGCAAAACCGTGGCTGCAGGGCGCAAAAGGGCCCAGTGGAGCACGCGCACATAGGCACCGGTAAACCCGCCCGTTTCGCGCGGGTCGCCGAATTCTGCGGCATGCAGCGCGGCCTTTTCTGTTTCTGTATGCGGTTGGCGTTTGCCGATCAGCCCGCCGAGGACGGGAATGAAAACCAGCGCCATGAACAGTGATGCGGATAGGGTCAAAATGACCGTGATGGGCAGGTATTTCATAAACTCGCCCACCATCCCCGACCAGAACAGCAGCGGGAAAAAGACCGACAGCGTCGTGGCTGTGGATGCGATGATCGGCCAGGCCATCCGTTTTGCGGCCTGCGAATAGGCGTCTTTCGGGGTCGCGCCTTCCTGTAATTTGCGGTCCGCCAGTTCCGTCGTGACAATTGCCCCGTCCACCAACATGCCGACGACCAGAATTAGGGCGAACAACACGATAATATTCATCGAGTAACCCATCACCCAAAGCGCAATGATACCAGCGAAAAACGCACCCGGAATAGACAAGCCCACAAGGATCGCGGAGCGTCCGCCAAGGGCGAATACGATCACGATCATCACAAGGATCACGGCGGCAATCACATTGGCCTCCAGATCGCTCAGGAAGCCTTTGACCTGTTCGGACTGGTCCTGAAGGTAGGTGATTTCAACGGACTCGGGCCAGTCGACCTGAAGGTCCTCGACCAGTGCTTTCACAGCGTCCACGGTTTCAATGATGTTCGCGCCGGACCGTTTGGTGATTTCAAGCGCCAGTGCGGGCTGCCCGTTAATGCGCGCGAACGATCCCGGATCCTCGAATGTGCGCCGGATGGTGGCCACATCGGCAAACGTCACAACCGCATTGCCGCGCACTTTCACGGGCATCGCCATCACATCATCGAGGTTTTCGATCAGACCGGGCACCTTCAGCACAATACGACCGGACCCCGTTTCAATGGCGCCAGCGGCAATCAGCATGTTGTTGCGCTGGATTTGCCCGATCAATTCATCAAATGACAGATTGTAAGTCTGGAACACTGTGGGGTCGATCAAGACCTCAAGAAACTCGAACCGTTGGCCGCCGATATCTGCCTCAAGCACGCCCGGCAAACCCTCGATCTCCGTCTGCATCTCTTCGGCCAGCGCGTTGAGCGTGCGTTCGGGGACAGGGCCGGACAGGATGGCCGTGATGATCGGGAACAGCGCGGTGTTGATCTCTGTTATCTGGATGTCGCGCGCGTCGGCGGGCAAATTGCCTTGGGCCCGGTCCGCAGCTTCACGCACCTTGTCGAGCGCGTCTTCGTTGTCGCCACCGGCACTGAACTCAAGCTGGAGACTTGCGAAGCCTTCCGCGGCGTCTGATTTCATGCTGTCTAGGTCGGCAATCGTGCCGAACTCGGTTTCCATCGGTTGCAGCAACAGGCGTTCCGCGTCACTTGGGCTGATACCGTCCAATCCGGTCGAAATGTAAAAGAACGGCAGCGGCACCTCGGGGTTGGCTTCCTTGGGGATCGCGGAATAGGCGTAGGCCCCCACGCTCAGCACCATGATCAGCGTCATGACAACCACGCGAGAGCGTGAGAATGCGGCGTCAATGATGGCGTTCATCAGGTTTTCTCCTCAGCGGCGGAGGCAAGGTCCGGGGCAAGGGAGGGGTCGACGGTTTCACCTGCGTTTACATAGCCTTGGCCAACGGTGATAACGTTGACGCTGTCGGGCAGGCCGGTCACCCAAATTCCGTCGATCTGCGCTTTGACAATCTGGATCGGGAAAAACTCGACAACATCATCATCGCCAACGGTTTTGATCCCCAATGTGCCTTCGGTGTTCAGCGACACGATGGAGGGCGACAGGAAATGCGCCGTGGTTTGTCCCGTCGGGATGATGACTTCGGCAGAAATTCCGGCCGGAATTTCACCATCGTCATTTGGAACCTCGACTTCGGCCAGGAACGTGCGGGTTTCGGCGGCTGCGGATGTTCCCACGAAGGTCAGCGTGCCCTGACGTTCTTCGCCGGTGATGAAATTCACCGTCGCGGACTGCCCCACAGCCAGACGGGTCAGGGATTGCTGCGGCACCTGAATGGCCACCGTCAGCGGCGTGATGTCGACAAGGCGGCCCACATCTGTGCCCGCAGACACAAATTCTCCGGCGTCCAGATCAAGCGCCTCGATGCGACCGCCAAAAGGAGCGGTGATGACCAAGGCGTCTGTTTCTTGTTCAACCTGCGTGACTTGCGCCTGTGCAGACGCCAGCGCAGCACGGGCCGCCGCCACACGATCCGCCGTCGAAACACCACGTTCCAGCAGGCTGGCCGCATTGTTGAATTCACGTTCGGCGCGGGCCAGTTCCTCCGCTGCGCGGTTGGCGTCAGCGGCGTTCTTGGTTCCATCAAAGCGGGCGATCACATCGCCGGCGGCGACGTCTTGCCCTTTTGCCACAAGCACTTCGGCGATGTCACCGGAGGTTTCGGCGCGCAGCATGGTGTCGCGGTCGGGCAGGGCCTGACCTTCGGCTTGATAAAACTGCGTGACGGTCTGCGCCAGCGCGTTGGATACGGCGACGGCCACGGGTTTGGGTGCCTCGCGCGCCACCACGGGGTCGTCGTCCGCGGTTGGAAATATAAACCCGCTGCCCATCCAGGCAATAATCGCGATGACAAGAAAGGCAGCGATCCAGGTGGATCGCGACGCGCCATGGTCTTGTTCGAACTCAAGAAGCTGGCGGGTCTGCGTTGTGTCAGCTTGCGTCGCGTCAGGTGCCTTTACCGTGCCTTTCTTGGCGTCTTTCTTATGCGTCATTGGTTTGGTCCTTCGGGTTTTTGACGGGGCTGCGCATGTCGCGCAATGCCGTTGCAATCGCAGTGTCCGTCAAAGTGTAAAAGTCGGCATACTCGGTCAGGCGCTGCACGGCATCTGAACCGGCGGGCAGATCTGCGATTGTGGCCTTGATATCATCGCGTGTTGCGCGGCTGCGCTTGCGGATGCCGTCCAGCATGGTGGCGTAGGGATTGGGGGCGAGTTGAAAGAAATCCTGCCGTTCGCCGGGTTTGGTCATACGTTTGACCAACCCGCGTTCTTCAAGGATGCGAATGCTGGTGCTGATGCTGGCGCGGCTGACCTGAAGGCGCGTCGCCAGATCCCCGAACGACACGACCTCGCCATCAAAGATCAGCATACCGAAAATGCGACCCGCGATGCGGGGCAATCCTTCGGCCTGCGTGGTGAGGCCGGTTTTTTCAATAAACGCGCTGCGGATCGCGGCGAGTGACGGGTCGTCGGACATTGTGCATCCCCTTATGTTGATGCCGATATAGACCTTTCTCAGGTTACGTCAACTTTGTTCGGTCACAACTGAACAAATCAGCGATCACGTGCCGGTGTGGTGAAAAGCGCAGGCTTTTGCATGCCGGGGGTCACAGCATCTAGACCTTGGTGCGGTGATCCTGTCTGATGATCCCATCTTCAGGAGCACGTCATGACCGAACCGTCACAGATTATTTCACAGGGCCGTGGTGATGTGCCAGCGGATATTGTCTTGCGCGGCGCACAGGTGTTTGACGTCATCACCGGTGCGATGCTGGACGGGGATGTGGCCGTTTGCGGCGACACCATTGTAGGCACCTGCGCGACCTATGAAGGACGTGAGGTTGTGGACGTGAGCGGCCTGACGCTGGTGCCCGGTTTCATCGACACCCATTTGCACATTGAAAGCAGCCTGATTACCCCGTTCGAATTTGACCGGCTTGTCACACCGCTTGGCATCACCACGGCCATCTGCGACCCCCATGAGATTGCCAATGTGCTGGGCGTGCCAGGTATCCAGTATTTTCTAGATGCGGCGCTGGAAACGGTGCTCGACATCCGCGTGAACCTCAGCAGTTGCGTGCCATCGACTGATATGGAAACCGCCGGGGCGCGCATCGAGGCGGCGGATCTGGCGCCGCTGCGTGACCACCCGCAGGTAATCGGGCTGGCCGAGGTGATGAACTATCCGGGCGTGATCCATCAGGACGCCGGTATCATGGAAAAGCTGGAGGCGTTCAGGGGCGGGCACATCGACGGGCATGCGCCGATGCTGTCCGGCAAAGACCTCAACGCCTATATCGCAGCAGGTATCCGCACCGAACACGAAGCGACAAGCGCAGACGAGGCGCGCGAGAAGCTCCAAAAGGGCCTGCGGGTCTTGATCCGAGAAGGGTCGGTGTCCAAAGACCTCAACGCGTTGCTGCCTTTGCTGAACGAGCGCACGGCTAGCTACATGTGCTTTTGCACAGATGATCGCAACCCGCTCGACATCGGCGAACATGGCCACCTTGATTATATCATCCGCACTGCGATTGCGCGGGGTGTGACGCCTTTGGCGGTCTATCGCGCGGCCTCGCTCTCTGCGGCCGAAGCCTTCGGACTGAAAGATCGCGGGCTGATCGCGCCGGGGCAACGGGCCGATATCGTGGCGCTCGGGTCGCTTGAAAAATGCGATGCGCAAATGGTATTTTGTGGCAGGGTGCGCGTGGGCGAGGCGGCGTTCAAGGCGCGCAAGATCACGCCTGTGATCGGGCGCAAGTCTGTGCAGGCACCGCAGGTCACCGCCAGTGATTTCCGCACCACCAGCAACCGCGCCCAAACGGACGTGATCGGCGTGATCCCCGGCAAAATCATCACCGACCATCTGCATGAAGTGATCGAGCCGCAAAGCGGTGACAAGACGCCTGACACCGCGCGCGACCTTGTCAAAATCGCGGTGATCGAACGCCATGGGATCAACGGCAACATTGCAACGGGGTTCGTTAAAGGGTTCGGGTTGCAGCGCGGGGCCATCGCATCAACCGTTTGCCACGATCACCATAATATCGCCTGCGTGGGCGTCGATTATGACGATATGGCGCTGGCGAGTAATCGCATGACAGAGCTGGAAGGTGGGTTCGTCGTGGCCGCGGGCGGCGAAATCCTCGCCGAGCTTGCACTGCCTGTCGCCGGATTGATGAGTCTTGAGAGTTTCGAGCATGTGCGCGGGAAGCTCGAAGATTTGCGCGTTGCGGCGCAGTCCCTTGGCGTTACGCTGGAGGAGCCGTTCTTGCAGCTCGCCTTCCTTGCGCTTCCGGTGATCCCGATGCTCAAGATCACGGATCGCGGCATGGTGGATGTTACCAAATTCGAGATCATAAGTTAGCCGCGCAACAGGTGTCGGCCCGTTGCGCGGCTGGTGTTCAGGTCGTGCGGAACTGCTGCCCGCGGCTTTGCAGCCCCTTGGCGATGAAGATACCTGCCAGCATCGAGACCGCGAAGATCAACACGCTGGGGTTCAGCGTGCCAATGGCGGGCAGAACGCCGCCGGGACAAAAGCCCGACACGCCCCAGCCGATGCCGAAGACGGCCGATCCGGCGATCAGGCGATAATCAATCGCACGATTGGTCGGCAGGTGGAACACATCGGAAAACCGTGGTGCCGGACGGCCCAGAACAAACCGGTAGCCAAGCGCCGTCATAAGGAATGCCCCGCCCATCACGAAGGCGAGCGATGGATCCCACGCCCCTGCAATATCAAAGAAATTCAGCACTTTGGCAGGGTTGGCCATGCCGCCATACAAGATGCCCATCCCGAAGATGAGGCCGATTATATAGGTTGCAATATAACGCATCAGATAGCCCCTACGTAGATGTGGCGGACGGCATAGACCGTCACGAAGGCGAAGAACATGAAAGTGGCCGTGGCGGCGATGGAGCGCGGCGAAAACCGCGCCATGCCGCAGACGCCGTGCCCGGATGTGCACCCGCCCCCGAATGTGACGCCGATGCCTACAACCACGCCACTGATGACCATGGCGAGCGTGGACACGGGCACCTGCACCGCGACGCTTTCACCGTTGATCAGCCAATACAGCGTCGGCGCGCTGACCATGCCGGCCAACAGGCTCGCCCGCCAGCTCCAGTCGGCCTTGGAGGAAGGGGTAAAGAATCCGGCAAGGATGCCGGTGGCCCCCATGATGCGCCCGAATGTGGCCATCAACAGGACAGAGGCCAGCCCGATCAGCAAGCCGCCCCCAAGTGAGGTCCAAGGTGTAAAGTCAGTGGTCATGTGCAGCTCCAGTTTTCAGCAAGTCCCCCCAACATATCTCGAAATTCAAATGTTTCAAGTGTCGTCAGGGCGGTGTCGCGAACTGCGCTAAGCCAACGTTCCGTCCGCCGCAAGTGTAAGCGTTGCGGGCAGGGCTTTGTCCAGCACGCTTTGTGCATTCGGGATATCGTTGGACATGGCGCGGTTGGTCGCCGCTGTGCGGCTTAACCCGTGGCCCAACCAGCGATGGATCAATCGCGCGCGCAGGTCTTCTATCGGCACATCGAGACTCACAGACAGCGACCACAACGGCGCAAGGTTGAACCATGGCGCTTCGTCAAACAGCAGGTAATTGCCTTCCACGATCACGACCTCCGCCGTGGCGGGCACGATGCGCGCGCCTGCAATGGCCAGATCGCGGGCGCGGTCGAAGACCGGCACAGCAACATCAACCCGTTCTTTCAGGCGACGCGCCAGATGCACAAAGCCCGCCCCGTCAAAGGTGTGCGGCGCGCCCTTGCGGGTCAAATCTCCGCGATCCCTAAGAACCTCATTGTCCAGATGAAACCCGTCTTGCGGCACGATCACTGTTTCACATTTTTGCGCGTTTAACCGCCGTGCCAGTTCCGCAGCCAACGTCGACTTTCCGCTGGCAGGCGGGCCCGAAATCGCGCACAAAATGCGCCCCGGCCCGCCACGGAGCGGCTGGATCTCATCCGATAACAGATTGATTTGCTTGGTAAGGTCGATCACACGCGGGTTCTCCTGCCCGATAATTGAACGCAAATGGCGGGTCGGGCAAGTGTGCAGTCAAACGGGTGGCAGTTTTCGGCTTGCGTCCTTGCGCGCGGACGGTTTCATCGCGTCACCGTATTGATCCAGAAACGCCCGCACACGCGCCGCATCGTGTTTCCCCAATTCGCGCAGCCACCAAGATACGGATTTCTGAATGAACCAGTTGTGGTCTGTAACATAGGACGCGGCCCAGCCGAGGATGCGTTCGCGGTCCTCAAGCTCTTGAGGCTTGGGGTTGTTGAATTTCGTCCATGGCAGGGTCATCACCAATGCTGCACGTTTGCTCCACATATGATCCGAGGTGGTCCATGCCTCGACCTCGTCAAGACGGGTCGGGTCCGCCACAAGCCGGCGTGCACCGGCACTACATGCGTGATCGGCAATCGCCCATGCGTCGAAATCGGGCACCCATGAGGCGATCAGCGCCCATGCCGCATCGTCGGGCTTGATGCGGGCCTGCACCAGCAGCTTGGCGGCGGCGACGCGGGCTTCGTGGATGTTGCTGTCCCAAAGCTCGGACGCGAGCGCGAGGCGGCCCTCGAGAGGCAAAGCCGCGCGCCAGTCCTTAACCGCGTCGTAGATGACAGGATTCGCAACGCCAAAATAGGGACGGTCGGCCTTGTGGTAGGCTTTCATCTCCGCCGCTTTTTGGGCATTTCCCTGGCTTTGCAATGTGGCGATTGCATCCTCCAGCGCGATCATTCGACCGTGACCGATTTGGCGAGGTTGCGGGGCTGGTCCACGTCCGTGCCTTTGGCGACGGCCGTGTGATACGCCAACAATTGTGCCGGTATCGCGTAGAGGATTGGTGCGACGAAGGGGTCAACAGGCGGCATCAGGATCGTGTCCCAAACGCCGTCACCGGCCTCTATTGCGCCTTGCTCATCGGTGATCAACAGCACCTTTCCCCCCCGCGCCATGACCTCCTGCATATTCGAAATTGTCTTGTCGAACAGCGCATCACGGGGGGCCAGAACGATGACGGGAACATGTTCATCTACCAGCGCAATGGGGCCGTGTTTTAGCTCGCCTGATGCATAGGCTTCGGCGTGTATGTAGCTGATTTCTTTTAATTTTAGCGCGCCTTCATGGGCGAGAGGATACATCGCGCCGCGCCCCAGAAACAGGATATCGCGCGCCTCGGACAGTTTGCGCGACACGGCCTGCGAGCGATCCCCAAGCGCCAGCGCGTGCGACATCAAGCCCGGCAGCGTTTTCAACTGCACCAACGCCGCCGCTACCTGCGCGTCGTCCATTTCGCCACGGTCCTGCGCGGCCTTCAGCGCAAGGAGCGCAAGCACTGTAAGCTGGCAGGTAAATGCCTTGGTCGAGGCCACGCCGATTTCGGTGCCTGCCAAAATCGGCAGCGCCAGATCGCTTTCGCGCGCGATCGAGCTTTCGGGGACGTTGACCACTGACAGGATCGTGTCGGCGCGCCCCTCGCAGTATCGCAGCGCAGCCAGCGTATCTGCGGTTTCACCGGATTGGCTGACAAACAGCGCGGCCGTGCCTTTGGGAATGGGCGGTTCGCGATAGCGGAATTCGGACGCAACATCGACGTCGACGGGCAGGCGTGCGACCTGTTCGAACCAGTATTTCGCGGTCAGGCAGGCGAAAAATGCGGTGCCACAGGCGACCATGCTGAGGCGATTAATCTTGGTGAAATCAATCCCGCCGTCG
>CBFHGD010000030.1:0-19716 GCA_965655275.1 Octadecabacter sp.
AAATCGTCACATGGCAGCGCAGCACGCGCGACGGCGCCAAACAGGTGGCGCAAGCCACCGCGCGGATTTCCCGGCTTGAAGGCATGGAAGGCCACGCGCGATCCGCCGATGTGCGGCTGGCCAAATATTTCCCCGACGAGGTGTTCGAGTTGCAGGTGAAGGCCTAGTCCAGCGGCGCGTTCAATACTGTCTGCGCCGTGATGATGCCGCCGCGATTGCCGACCTCGACCGACCCGTAGCGTTCGCAAAATACGTCCGGCAGCGGGCGATCACCGGGCATCGACAGCCACAAGCGCAGCAAATGACGGCGCTGGGCGGGGTCGGGCCAATCGGTGAAACCGGTGCGGTCGTGCAGCTGGTTGTGGTTATAGACGAATTGCATGTCGCCGGGCTGAAGCTGCATGGACAGGTGCAGCGCCGGATCGTTGGCCAGCGCGTCGAACAGATCAAGCGCCTCGATGTGGGCGTCGCTCAGGCGCGGTGCGGCGTCAAAGCGTTGGGCGCTTTCGATATATTGACGCTGGTAGAACGCGGTCAGCTTGCCCGCATGCCATGACAGCACGGGGATCAACATAAACGGTGCCACACCCTCCGGCACCTCGCCGCGCCGGTCGGTTGCGATGGGGTCAAACAGGAGCGCAAGCAGGTCGGGACGCATGGCGGCCATATGGTTGGCAATTGTTTCGACACTGACCAGCAAGGACATGCCGCCCTCCTGTGCGTCGCGCAGGCACAAAAGCCCGACGACATCGGCGCTGTCGGTGTGGAACGACTGGCGCGCGGCGGTCTGGTAAATGCGGGTGTTGGGATCATCGGGGTCGGCGCCGACGTTGCGCACATGGCCAAGGATATGACCGGCCGCGTTTTGGGAGCGCGCTTTCCCCAAATGGGCGCCAATGCCACAAAAGATCGTCGCGGCGGTTTCTTGACTGTAGGTCTGGACGGGCAGGCCGCGCATGACCTCGAACCCGATGCCGTTGAGGAGGGTGGCTGAGAGGGTTTCAAGGTGGGCCGCGAAGGTGGGCAGCGGGAAGGCCTTGGCGGTGATTTCGCCAATGTCGCGCCCAAGGGAAAGATAGTGCGCGGCTGCGGCCTCAAGCTCTGCGATCTGGGCGGGGGTGAAATGGACAAGCCAATCGTCGCGCCGGGCCATATCGCGGCCCTGCCATGCAGAGGCGCCGGTGAAGGGGATATGCGGGTCCAAGTAGCGAACTGGGTTTTGTTTATGTGCCATGTCGGAATTGTGCAGTGTTTTGCCCTGCGTGCCCACAGGTGTTTCCCAGATTTCCTCGGGCGCGCGTTCTGCCGGAAACCCTTTTCGATCCGGCATGTCATTGCCCTTGGCGATCAGGTCCGGAAAGTTCTCATGGGTGGCAACCTTCCAACCCGCAGAAACGAAGGCCCCGAAACAGACACCACGCAACACGGCCAACACCTAATCAGCTGCCTGCGCTCTGTCCTTCGAGATGCGCCAAGCCAGCCGGACTTGTGTCTGGACCATGCCTTGGCATCACCGGATCATAGATCGCGCGGATGGTCTCAAGCTCAAGGGATGCCTCGTCTTCTGTGTGATCAACATCGCGGGGGCCGTTTTCGTGTGTGCGTGATCAATCAAGCGGTAAATATAGTGGCCCAGTTGCCCGCAGACATGGTGCGAAAAGCGGGCGTCTTGATCGGCTATGTTTACAGAAGCTTCTCGAAATAGACCCGCGCGAAGCCGTCGTCTTGGCGGCGGTCCGTCTCGACGTATCCCAGTCGCGGATAGAGGGCCAGCGGGCCGGTCATTTTCTCGTTCGTGTAGAGAATGACGCGAGGGATCGCCTGACGCCTGGCTTGCGCCTCGCAACTGGCGATCAGGGCGCGGCCCAACCCACGGCCCGGTTGGTTGACGCAGACGTTTTCCAGCATCATGTCATCGCCCTGCGGGTAGAATACGATGAAGCCCGCGATCTTTCCGTCGACTTCGGCCACCTGCACCCAGCCTGCCGCGATCTGTGCCTCGAAATCAGCGACCATGGGGGCGGGTTCGCGGCCAATCGCTGAAATGTATTGGCTGTATCCGGCGCGCGCGCAGGCGCGAACGGCGTCCGCATCCATCGCGCAGGCGGGACGGATGAGGGGGTCAGCAGTTGGGGACATTCACAGCCAGACCGCCCAGTGCGGTTTCCTTATACTTCTCAGACATATCCGCCCCGGTCTGGCGCATGGTTTCGATGGCTGCATCCAATGGCACAAGGTGCGTTCCGTCGCCGCGCATGGACAGGGACGCGGCGGAGACAGCCTTGATCGCGCCAAGCCCGTTGCGCTCGATGCACGGCACCTGCACCAGCCCGCGCACGGGGTCGCAGGTCATGCCAAGGTGGTGTTCCAGCGCGATTTCGGCGGCGTTTTCGATTTGCTCGGGTGTGCCGCCCAGCACCGCGCACAGGCCTGCCGCCGCCATGGCTGCCGCCGCGCCGACTTCGGCCTGACAGCCCGCTTCGGCACCGGAAATCGAGGCGTTGAATTTCACCAAACCGCCGATCGCCGCCGCCGTCAGCAGAAAGTCGGGAATCTTGCTGGCCGAGGCGTTTGGGACATGGTCCATGTAATAGCGGATCGTCGCCGGAACGACGCCCGCCGCGCCATTGGTGGGGGCGGTCACCACCTGCCCACCGGCGGCGTTTTCTTCGTTCACGGCCATGGCGTAGGTCGACATCCAGTCGTTGATCGTGTGCGGCGCGGAGAGGTTTACGCCCGCCTCGGCCAGCAACGCGTCATGGATACCCTTGGCGCGGCGTTTCACATGCAGGCCGCCGGGCAGGATACCGTCGGTGACCAGCCCGCGATCGATGCAGTCGTTCATCACCTCCCAAAGGCGCGCGATGCCCTTGTCGAGGTCGCCGCCCGCGATGCGGCTCAACTCGTTCTGGCGTTTCATCGCCGCGATGCTGAGGCCGGATTCTGCCGCCATATCAAGCATTTCTGCCGCGCTCTTGAATGGAAACGGCACTGGTGCACCATCCTCCTTGTCGGCGCCTGCGGCCAGTTCCGCCTCGGTCAGAACAAATCCGCCGCCGATGGAATAATAAGTGACCTGCGTCACCACATCGCCCTGCGCATCGCAACCCTTGAGAATCATACCGTTGGCGTGGCCGCTCAGAGCGGGGCCATAGTCGAATTCAAGGTGGTCCTTGGGCACAAAGGTCAGGCGGCCCAACCCCGCAGGTTCCACAAACCCGTCCGCCGCGATCCGCGCCATTTCAGCATCCGCCTTTTCGCGGTCATAGTTCTGCGCGCTGAATCCGGCGAGGCCGAGGATGGTGGCACGGTCCGTCGCATGGCCAACACCCGTAAACGCGAGGGACCCGTGCAGCGACGCCTTTAGCCCCGCAACCTTGAACGGCTGGGCGCGCAGATGGTCAAGGAACCGCGCGGCAGCGACCATTGGCCCTATGGTGTGGGACGAGGACGGGCCGATGCCCACCTTGAACATATCGAAAACGGAAAGGAACATGTGCAGCACCCTTTTGACTGTGTCCCCTCAATATAGGGTGCTGGTGGGTCGGGTGCTGTGGAAAACGACAAATTGACACGCTTTTGCGGGCTTGGTGGCGTAAAATCGGCGGGCGCAGTGCCGCAGGGGGTCGCACCACGCGCGCAGCCCGCCTATAAGGTGGGCAACATTGAATCATCCGCGCAGGAGCTGCCCCATGCCGTCCGATCTGTCCCCCATCGACAAAGCCAAATTTGCTGCCGCCAAACAAGCGACCCAATACGTGCAGGACGGCATGAAGGTCGGACTTGGCACAGGGTCGACCGCCGCGTGGCTGGTGAAATGCCTTGGCGAGATGGTCGAGAAAGATGGCTTGAAAATCAAAGGTGTGCCGACCTCGACGCGCACCGCAGAACTGGCGCGCGATGTCGGTATCGAGGTCATTTCGCTGGACGAAGCCAAATGGCTGGACGTCACGATTGACGGCGCCGATGAATTTGACGGCAACCTGAACCTGATCAAGGGAGGCGGCGGCGCGCTGTTGCAAGAAAAGATCGTGGCGACCGCAAGCGACCAGATGGTCGTGATCGCGGACGCAGCCAAGCAGGTCGAGACATTGGGCAATTTCCCACTGCCGATCGAGGTGATCCCGTTTGGCTGGCAGACGACCAAGACGCTGGTTGAAGAAACGCTGATCGGGCTGGACGTTTTGGGGCGCAAGGTTTCGCTGCGGATGAACGGCGAGGCGCCTTTTTACACGGACGAGGGCAATCACATCCTTGATCTGCACCTCAACCGGATCGGAAATGCGCGGCAATTGTCTTTGGTGATCAACCAGATACCGGGCGTTGTTGAGAACGGATTGTTCATTGATATCTGTGACGTTGTGGTGATCGGTTATGGTGACGGGCGCGTCGAAGTGCGCGACATCAATGAAGGATCGGTGCAGGAATCGCACATAGATTTCATCGAGAATGACAACCTGTTCGCTGATCTGGGCGACTAGGCTGCGCCTGACGCTTGCGTGACTGGCCATTGCGGATGGCCTGTGATTTATCAAACGCCGAATTGGAACCACCCCGAAAGGCCGCCCCATGTCCGACTTCGAGTATGATCTGTTTGTTATCGGTGGCGGGTCCGGTGGTGTGCGCGCGGCGCGGGTTGCGGCGGCAACGGGGGCCAAGGTCGGGCTGGCGGAAGAATTCCGTATGGGCGGCACCTGTGTGATCCGTGGCTGTGTGCCCAAAAAGCTGATGGTGTTCGCGTCCGAATACCAGGAGATGTTCGCGGATGCCCATGCCTATGGCTGGGATGTGCCCGAGGCCGGAACGTTCGAGTGGCCGCGCTTTCAGGCCCGCCTGCACGCCGAACTGGACCGCCTTGAAGGGGTTTATCGCAAGCTGCTGGGCAATTCGGAGGTTGCGATCCACGATGCGCGTGCAACCGTGTCCGGCCCCCACGAGGTGACGCTGGATGATGGCACGACGCACAGCGCCAAACATATCCTTGTGGCAACAGGCGGGCGCCCCGTGCTGCCCGACATGAAAAACGCCGATCTTGGTATCACGTCCAACGATATTTTCCTGCTGCCCGAACTGCCCAAGACAATCCTGATTGTCGGCGGCGGCTATATTGCCAGTGAATTTGCCTGCATCCTCAATGGCCTCGGCGTGGAGGTGACGCAGTTTTATCGCGGCGCACAAATCCTGCGCGGCTTTGACGACGAAGCCCGTGGGCTGGTGTCGGAAATGATGATCGAAAAGGGTGTGGACCTGCACCTTGGCACCAATGTGCTCGAGATGGAAAAGCGCGATGGCCGCGTCTGGGTGAAATGCACCAACGGGTCCGAGGCCGAGTATGACCAAGTGATGTTTGCAACCGGGCGCACGCCCAATACCGACGGTTTGGGCCTGTCGGATGTGGGCGTTGAGCTTGGCCGCAACAATGAAATCATCGTCGATGCGTATAGCCAGACGAAGGTGCCCAGCATCTACGCGATTGGCGACGTGACCAACCGCGTGCAGCTTACGCCAGTGGCCATTCGCGAGGGCATGGCGTTTGTGGAAACGGTGTTTAAGGGCAACCCGACGAAGGTGGATCACGACCTGATCCCGTCGGCGATTTTCACACAGCCGGAAATGGGCACCGTGGGCCTGAGCGAGGAAGACGCCCGCGATCAAGAACCGGTGGAGATTTATGCGACGTCCTTTCGCCCGATGCAGACGGCCTTTGCCGACCGTCCGGACCGTGTGTTGATGAAACTGGTCGTGTCCAAAGCCACGCGCGTTGTGTTAGGATGCCACATTGTCAGCCCGCACGCGGGCGAGATGATCCAGCTCGCGGGCATTGCGATCAAGATGGGCGCGACGAAAGAACAATTCGATGCCACCTGCGCGGTGCATCCCACGATTTCGGAAGAACTGGTGACAATGCGTGATCCGGTGAGAACCGCTTGAATTAACTGCCGCAAGGCACATTTATGGATAAGGCGTCCGGCAAAGGGGCGCGGCAACAAGGGAAGACAGGCTTAATGGCTGGAAACAATGGTGGCCCCTGGGGGGGCGGCGGAAATGATGAAGATGACGATCGCGGGCGGCCGAACGGCAGTCGTGATGGCGGGCGTCGTCCGGGCAGTAACGACCCGCAGATTCCTGAATTTGACGAGATTATCAACAAAACCAAAGACCAACTGCGCGTCCTGATGGGCGGCGGCAGTGGCGGCGGGCGCTCCGGCGGCGGCGGTGGTATGGGGGCAGGTGGCCCACAGATCTCACGCGGGATGGTCGGTATCGGCGTATTGGTCGCCGTGGGCCTCTGGGCGTTCTCGAGCTTTTACACGGTGCGCCCCGAAGAACGGTCTGTCGAACTGTTCCTTGGCGAATGTAACGAACCTTGTATTGGCGAACCCGGTCTGAACTTTGCGCCATGGCCCGTTGTCACCTACGAGATTGTGCAGGTCACGCGCGAGCAGGTGATCGAGATCGGTGAAGACCCTGTGCCGCAGGAATTGTCGGATCGCCCTGATGTGCTGCGCATGCTCGAAGGCGATATCGGCTTGATGCTGACGGGTGATGAAAACATCGTCGACATTGATTTCCAGGTTGTGTGGAACATCACCCAGCCTGACCGTTTCCTGTTTAATCTTGCCGAACCCGAAGAGACGATTGCGGCGGTGGCTGAATCGGTGATGCGTGAAATCATTGCGCAATCCGAACTTGCCGATCTGAACCAGGATCGTGACAGCATCGAACAACGCATGAGCGAACTGACACAGGACACGCTGGACAGCTACGATTCAGGGGTGAACATCGTGCGGATCAACCTTGGTGCCGCTGACCCGCCCGCAACCCGTGTTCTGACCACGAACATTGATGGCGAAGAAAGCCTGACATCGCCGCTGGCGGCCTTCCGTGACGTGCAAGACGCCGAACAGGAACGCATCCAGCTGCAAAACCAGGCGGATGCCTATGCCAACCGTGCTACGGCTGGAGCACGTGGTAACGCGGCCCAAATCCTCGAGAACGCCGAAGGCTACCGTGCCCGCGTCGTCAACGAGGCCGAGGGTGAAGCCGCACGCTTCTTGTCGGTGCTTGAGGAATATACAAAAGCCCCCGACGTGACGCGCCAGCGTTTGTATCTTGAAATGGTCGAGGAAGTGTTCGGCTCTGCCAACATTATCTTGCTTGACGAAAACGCAGGCGGTGACAGTGGGGTTGTGCCCTATCTGCCGCTCGATCAACTGCGCACGCCATCCAACAGCGGGGGGTCCAACTGATGAACAAGTCCATTATTATTTTACCGCTTATCGTGATTTTGATCGCGGCGGGTTTGAGCGCCATCTTTATCGTGGATGAACGTGAAAAAGCGCTCGTGCTGCGCTTTGGTCGGGTTGTGCAAACAATCGAGGATCCGGGGCTGGCGTTCCGTGTGCCGCTGATTGATCAGGTGGTCCGCTATGATGACCGGATCATTTCAATCGACATGGCCGCACAAGAAGTCATCCCGAACGATGACCGCCGTTTGATCGTGGACGCCTTTGCGCGCTACCGGATTTCGGATGTCGAAACCTTCCGTCAGGCCACAGGTGCGGGCGGCGATCAGGCGATCGCCATTGCCGACAACCGGTTGGAGCGGATCTTGAACGCGCAAACCCGTGCGGTGCTTGGTTCTGTGTCTTCCGGTGATATCCTGTCCACGGACCGGGAAGCCCTGATGTTGCGGATCCGCAATGGCGCGATCACGCAAGCCGCAGCACTTGGTTTGTCGGTCATTGACGTGCGCCTGAAACGCACCGACCTGCCGTCCCAGAACCTTGAGCGGACGTTCCTGCGCATGGTGTCGGAACGCCAGCGTGAAGCCGAGGATGAACGCGCCCGTGGCCGCGAGGCCGCCCAGCGGATCACAGCGCAAGCCGACCGGACCGTGGTCGAACTTGTGTCGGATGCGGGCCGTGAAGCCCGTATCGTCGAAGGTGAAGCAGACGCAGAACGCAACGCGGTATTTGCGGATGCCTATGGGCAGGATTCGGAGTTCTTCGAATTCTACCGCTCACTCGAGGCGTATCGCACGGGTCTGGCGACGGGCAACGCACGTATGGTCATGGCACCCCCGGAAGAGTTCTTTGATTATCTGCGCTCGCCAAACGGTGTCGCGGCAGAATGATCGGGATCGCGGTTCTGGCCCTCGGGCTGGTATTGATTGTGGAGGGGCTGGTGTATGCACTGGCCCCTTCGCTTGTTGAAGACCTGTTGGAGGCCCTGCGCCGCATGCCGCTGGAAACCCGCCGCATGGTCGGGCTTGGCGCGGTGACTGTCGGGGTGGCGTTGCTGTGGTTTGCGGCCGGACTGGGCGCGCTCGGCTAAAACCGCAGCACGTGTTCACGGCTCGGTGACGGGTGCGTGTTTGGCGTTGCGTTGCGCCGCTGCACGCCTACATTCTATATCCAAAGGGGTCCAAGCCGGCCCCGTATCGTTTTGACGTTAAGGAGATGCCACGTGAACATGCCCAAACATCAAAGGCCGCAGGTCATCACCGCACAGCCCGACACTGCGGTGCAGGGCCAAACATGGCTGGCTGCGTTTCTGCTTTCTATGGTGCTGGTTCTGGCCAGCGTCGCGCCCGGGTTTTCGCAAAACCGCCCCGCAACCTTTGCAGATCTGGCCGATCAGGTGAGCCCCGCTGTGGTGAACATCACCACAAGCACGGTGATCGCAGGGCGCACCGGACCACAAGGCATCGTGCCCGAAGGGTCCCCGTTTGAAGATTTCTTTGAGGATTTCGGCAATGGCCAGCCACGCCGCTCCTCCGCGCTGGGGTCGGGTTTTGTGATTTCAGCGGACGGCTTCATTGTCACCAACAACCACGTCATTGAAGGCGCCGACGAGATCGAGATCGAGTTTTTCCCGGGCGATGGCCAACCGCCAGAATTGTTGCCCGCGACGCTGATCGGGACAGACCCGACAACAGATATTGCCGTTCTCAAGGTCGAATATGACGAGGCGTTACAGTTTGTCGCGTTTGGCGACAGCGACGGCACCGGCGCCCGTGTGGGGGATTGGGTGATGGCGATGGGAAATCCGTTGGGGCAGGGCTTTTCTGTGTCGGCGGGTATCGTGTCCGCGCGCAATCGCTCGCTTCAAGGCACCTATGACGACTATATCCAGACCGATGCGGCTATCAACCGTGGCAATTCCGGCGGGCCGCTGTTCAACATGGACGGCGAGGTGATTGGCGTGAACACGGCCATCCTGTCGCCCAATGGCGGGTCGATTGGCATCGGTTTTGCGATGTCGTCTGCCGTTGTCACTAATGTGGTGGATCAACTGAAAGAATTCGGCGAAACACGCCGCGGCTGGCTGGGTGTGCGCATCCAGAATGTAACGTCCGATATGGTCGACGCAATCGACGGTCTTGAGGCCGCAATGGGCGCGATGGTCACCGACGTGCCGCCGGGCCCCGCGCTTGATGCAGGGTTGGAAGCGGGCGACGTGATTTTGATGTTTGACGGTGTCGAGATTGAAGACACCAACGAATTGGTCAACACTGTCGGCAACAGCCCCGTGGGTAAAGAGGTGCCTGTTTCGGTTCTGCGCAATGGCGACATGGTTGATTTGACAGTGACGTTGGGCCGCCGCGAAACCGCTGAATCTGCGGCCTTCCCTGAAGGTGAAGACGGTGAGACCGAAGGCCCCGCCACATCCAACATGCTGGGCATGACGTTGTCCGAAATCACGCCTGAAATGGCTGAAGAGCTGGGCGTTGTGGCCAACAGCGGGTTGGTCGTGGTCGAAGTTGAGGCCGACAGCGAGGCCGACACCAAAGGCGTGCTCGCGGGGGATGTGATTACCGAAGCCGGCCAGCAAAAGGTCGCCAGCATTTCGGATTTCGAAATGCGGGTGGAAGAAGCACAAGAGGCAGGGCGCAAATCCCTGTTGTTGCTGGTGCGCCGCGATGGTTCACCGCGCTTTGTGGCACTTGGTCTGGACTAGGTAGCGTGCGACATTCTGGGATTGGGGCGCTCTTTCGGGCGCCCCTTTTCGTATCACGCGGCGTTAAAGCTCACTGCGCGGCAGGGCAGCAAGGCCGAGCGTGCGGGCGGTGCGCAAGGTAAGCGTGCCTGTGTGCACGTCGTCTTGTGCAATCTGGAACTGTTCGATCGCCGCAGTGCTCCGCGCGTCAATCGCGCCGGTGATGGGGCCGGCGTAATAGCCGCGCGCCAGCAATCCGCGCTGCACCGAGGCGATAAATTCGGGGGTCATGATCCGGGCGCAGGGAGTTTCGAATTCGACTTCGCGGCGTTCGCGCAAGATTTGCTGGCGCGTCACGGTGCGAAAGGCAGCGGGGCTTGCGACGGACCCGTCCGAGCGCACATCGGCTGGCTGCACCATGATCTGTTGCGTCACGGTTTCGATAATTGCGGGTGTCGTGGCGCGGTCAAAACACGTGCCGGTGCTGGAATCCACCACAGGCGGGCGCGCAAGCGGGCCGATGCCAGCATCACCGAGCGATTGGCTGGCGCGGGTCGTATAGCCATCCATACAGCCCGTCAAAACAGCCAGCCCGAGGGCTGCCAACGACAAGCGCGGGATGGTCTGGCGGTGCGACATCTGCTCAATCCTCGGGCTCTACAGGCCCGTTGTTGCCTCCTTGTTAGCGTAAAGTGGCGGCGCAACCTAGCCCGACGGACCCGAGGGGTGAAATCATGCTTGTGAGGTGTCGTTTCCGTGCCACCGTCGCATGGCGCGGGCCTGTAGAGGGGGACGGGCAAAAGAGGGGTGGAAGGTCGCCCCCGCGCGTCCTATCTATCTGCAACACAGTTTACAAAAGGGGCCACGGATCATGGCAAAAATCACTTACATCGAACACGGCGGCAAAGAACATGTCGTTGACGTCGCCAACGGTCTGACGGTTATGGAAGGCGCGCGCGACAACGGAATTCCTGGCATCGAAGCCGATTGCGGCGGAGCCTGCGCCTGTTCGACGTGCCATGTCTATGTGGATGCCGCCTGGGTGGACAAGATTCCGGCCAAGGACGCGATGGAAGAAGATATGCTGGATTTCGCGTTTGAACCGGACGCCGAACGGTCGCGCCTGACGTGCCAGTTGAAGGTGACGGATGCGCTGGATGGTCTGATCGTCCAGATGCCCGAGAAGCAGATATAACATGGCGCCGCGTCTGCCGGTGCGGGCGCTGAACGGGGGCATGCGCGGCGCGGTTCTGGCGTCGGGTCTGTGGTTCGCCGGGGCTGCGGCAGCGGATGTGGTTGCCAGCGCGGGTTTTGCCGGCGAAACGGATATCTACCAGCATTGCATATTGGGCGACTGCATCGAGTGGTCGCGCCTGGAGATTGTCGGTCGCGCCACGGATGGCGCGTTGGTCGCGCGCCGGTTCGAGGCGGGCGAAGGTTTCGTGTTCGAGGACACAGGCGTCCGGTTCTGGGATGTAACGGGGGACGGGCAGGTCGAGGTTGTGGTGATCCGGACCAGCCTGACGTTGGGCGCGTCTTTGGCAGTTTACGATGCGCAGGGGTTGATCGCGCAGACACCGCATATAGGGCAAACAAACCGCTGGCTCGCCCCAGTGGGGGCCGCGGATTTTGATGGAGACGGGCGCGTTGAAGTCGCGTTTGTGGATCGCCCGCATCTGGCCAAAACACTGCGTGTTTTCGAATGGGATGGAAGCGGGCTGCAACTTGACGCGGACCTGGGCGGGCTGACCAACCACCGCATCGGTGAGGATTTCATTTCCGGTGGTTTGCGCGACTGTGGGCGGGGTCCCGAGATGGTCACCGCGAACAGCGACTGGTCGCAGGTGATGGTCACGCGGATGCAAGACGGTGCGCTGGTTGCGCGTGGTGTTGCACCGTTTTCACCAGAAACACTGGCGGCGGTGATGGACTGCGCAGGCTAGGAGCCTCCGGCGGGAGTTTTTTGGGCCAGATGAAGGGGATTGGCCGCGATTGGTACCGGTGCGCAGGTATAGCATCGGGTCACGCCCAAGCTGGGCGAGGTCACCTTAGGAGGCGTCAGTCTTTCGGCACAGGTCGCCCGCCGGGCCGGTGGCTTTTGCGTTCTTCTTCGTCCAGCCGTTCGGTCAGTGCGGTTTCGAGATCGCGGTTCGCAGCGCGGGATCGTTCGATGTAGGTTTTGTTCTCCGAGATCGGCACCGAGGGGTCCCAGACCTCTGCCAGGTCGCGCAGGATCTGGCGATCAACCTGATAGAATTTCATTTCCGCATCATGGGCTTCGAATTCGGTCAGGCCGAGATTTTCAAGCACATAGCGACCGGCCCGCAACGAGCTGTCAAACAATTCGCGTACGATGTCGTTGGCGCCGGCGGCGTAGAGTTCATAGACATGCACGCGGTCACGGGCGCGTGCCACGATGTGCAAATCGGGACGGTGGGTGCGCGCGTATCGCACCAGTTTGACCGCAGCGGCCTTGTCATCGAGCGCGACAACCAGCACCGCTGCGTCTTCAAGTCCGGCGGCGTGCAGGATGTCGGGGCGTGTCGGGTCGCCAAAGAAGCCTTTGAACCCGAAGGTGCGCATGAGCTGGACCGTCTTGAGGTCGTTATCCAGCACCACCGTGCTAAAGCCCGAACTTTGCACCAAACGGTTTACGACCTGACCGAACCTGCCGATACCCGCGATAATGACGGTGCCTTGTTCGTCAATGTCATCTTCGGGATGGTCGGGCGCATCAGCCGTGCGGCGCGACAGGTGTTCGTAGGCGATGAACAGCAGCGGTGTGATCAGCATGGACAGGGCGACGACCAGCAGCAATTCAGCGCCCTGCGCAACGCCAAGAACATTCTGTTGCAGTGAAAACGCAATAAGGACGAACCCGAATTCACCGGCCTGCGCCAGGCTGAGCGTAAACAGCCAGCGGGCGCGGCCTTTGATCTTGAAGATCACGGCGATGCTGTAAAGGACCAGACCTTTGGTCAGCATCATCACCAGCGTCATGCTGATAATGCGCGCGGGTTCGCCGAGCAGCGTGTCAAAATCAATACCCGCCCCAACGGTGATAAAGAACAGGCCCAGCAGCAAACCTTTGAACGGTTCAAGGTCGCTTTCGAGTTCATGGCGGAATTCCGAGTTGGCAAGAACGACGCCCGCAAGGAAGGTGCCAAGGGCGGCCGACAGGCCAACCAACCCCATCAGCGTGGCGATCGACACGACGATCAGCAGGGCGAACGCGGTATACATCTCGCGCAGACGGGCGTGGTGAATGTAGCGAAACACCGGCCGCGTCAGGAAGACACCGGCAAGGATCACAGCAACCACTGCCCCGATGGTGACCAGCGTGACACCCCACGCGGGCAAGCCGGCCACAAGGCTGATCGCGGCGTGAGAGTCGGCCGCGTGCTCAGCGCTGCGTGCCACGGATCCATCGGCGGACACCGTGACTGGGGTGCGCACCGTCAACAGGGGCAGGAGAGCGAGCATAGGGATAACGGCGATATCCTGTGTCAACAGAACCGAGAACGACGCCCGACCTCCGCCTGTTTGCATCAAGCCCTTTTCGGTCAGCGTTTGCAGGACGATTGCCGTGGATGACAGCGCGAAGATCATGCCGATTGCCAAGGCAGATTGCCACGGCTGTCCCATCCACATGAAGCCTCCCATCAGCAACAAGGTCGTCACCGAGACTTGCAATCCGCCAAGGCCGATCAGTTTGTGGCGCATGTCCCACAAAACCCGTGGTTCAAGCTCCAGCCCGATGATGAACAGCATCATCACGACGCCGAATTCGGCGACATGTTGCAGGGACGCGGCCTCGGCCCCGATCAGCGGCGCGATCGCAACGCCGGCGAGCAGATACCCGAGAACAGACCCCAAACCCAGGCGCGCGGCCAAAGGCACGGCGATCACGGCGGCCCCGAGCAGGACAGTGGCGAGAAGAAGGAAATCCTGCATCTGTCAGTCAGACGTCGCTATAAGTTTTAAGGTCATTGCCTATCCCGCAACTTGAAGGGTTAAAGCGCGCCCATTCTTGGTATAGCTAAGCGCGCCGGCTGAAATCGCCGTCACGCGGCCACCATCAAGTCGATCACCCACCGTCACGCGCACGTAGCGCCCATTGCCCATGCGCACCAGCGCGCGCCGGTCACCCGACCCGCCGTAGATCCCGATCAGGTTCATATTGCGAAGGTTGATGGCGTTATCCAGCGTCGCGTTCTGCGCAACCGACCCGGCGGTTGGCCCGCTTGGCGCAACGGCGCGCGGTGCGGCGGAGGCAACCTGCGCCGCAGCGCGTTCTTGTGCCTGATTGGCGCGCGCGACAATGCGGTCCATATTGCGCGGGCGCGTGTCCGGGCGCGCGCTGGCGGCCACGGCTTGTGCGGTCGGGTTCACAATCGGGTTCGGACGGTTCGCGGCGGCTTGAACAGCGGCGGCAATTTCCGGTGATATTTGAAGGCCTTGAGGCTGGGCAGGTGCGGGCGCAGGGGCTTGCTCGACTGCGGCCTCTTCCGGTTCCGGTTCAGGTTCGGGGGGTGGGGCAGGCGCAAGGCCAGCGGGCCGTGTGCGCGGGCGAAAGCCGGCGGCTTGTTGTGGCGTCAGCCCCCCGAGAACGGGGGCGCTGGTGGCGGCGGCCGCCGCCTGCGTAAGACTGGCAGGGCGCGGCGCAGGGCGAGGGGTGTTGGCATCCGGCGCCTGTGCCGTTTCGGTGGACAGGGCGGTCGCGATGTCTTCGCTTAGGCCCGCAAGACCCGCATCGGGTTGTCGCGCGACTGTCCCCGGTCGCGCTGGCGGCAGGATGGGCGGAGGGCCGGCAATCACATTCAGGCCTTCAATTTGAGCATCGTCGGCCCGGTCGTCGCTAGGCGCATCAGGCGCAAGGACGGAAGCGGCACTGTTTTCGGGTGTATTTGGGGCGGGTGCTTGTGGCGTGGCGCGCGTGCCGGGGCGGACGGGCGGCAAGATGGACGGTGCACCGGCGATCAGGCGAACGCCGTCTGGCGCATCCGGAAAATCGGGGGCGGCGGGGGCAGGGGTCACGACCGGTTCAACGGTCACCTCCGCTACTTCGGGCGTTGTGCGCACCGGCGGGCGCACCGCGGGCGCCCCCGCGATCACGATGACGCCGTCGGGCGCATCCACCACTGCTTCGGCTGTTTCGGGAATTACGGCAGCAAGCTGGTCTTGCGGCGTGACAATTGGTGCAACGGTGCCCGGGCGTGTCGGCGGGTTAAGCGGCGGCGCCCCGGAAATGATCAAAACACCATCCGGTGTTGCAGACCCGTTTGGCGTGGCAACGACCTGACCATCGGCCCCGAAATTGAACACGGCATTTGGCGGGGGCGGATCAATCGGGGTTGCGATCAGCGCGTCACCGGCGACGCTGCTGGCGCTGGCCAACGGGCTGGCAGGGACGCGCGCAACCGGACGCGAGGTCACGTCAAGCGACAGTGCCTCAAGCGTGGTGGTGCGGGGGATCAGGGGAATACGGGGGGCTCTTTGCCATACGCCGGTGGCGGCGTAGATGCGCTGTGCTTCCTCGGGAGAGAGGACCTGACCTCCCGTGGGCGCGGTGGGTGTTGCCAGGGCGTCATCCGCCGTGGCGAGGCCCGTTCCGTCAGCCGCTGTCGCATCGGCCACCCCCGGAGCCGTCGGGTCGCTGACCCCGTCAGGATCGGCGGCAAGTTGAGTTTCTGATGAACCACCGCCAAACCAGCGCGCGAAGCCTTCCTCGGACAGGGCCGCGAACGCGGCGATGGCCAACAAGAACAGCAGCAACACCGCCGTCAGGATCAGCCCCAGGAACTTCGGTTTACCACCGACGACAGGTTTTGGTTTCGCAGCCGGCTTCTTGCGCGCGCCAAACACGGTCATGCGTGACGACTCGTCCGCCTTTCCGTCCGTGTCCTTTTCGTCTTGTTCCGCCTGCGCTTTTGCTTGTGTGCGCGCCATGCGGCGGCTGGCAAACATTCCGCCGACCGCACCCCCAACAGCACCCAGCGCGGCAGCGGCGCCGCCGCGGTTGTCATCCGATTGGGCCGGGTCATCGGGTTGTTGGGCGTCCTGCGGCGCAGTCAGCGATGCAGCGGCAATTGCCGCGGAGGGTGGCAACGCGGTCGGGGATTCGCCCGTGATAGGGGGGGTGGCGTCCGCCGCCTCGGGCACATCTGTCGTGATGGGGTGGCCAGCCGTAGCTGCCAGCGCGTCGTCGTCATCGCGTTTTGGCGCAGACAGCGATGGCATCGGGTCGGTGCCCTTTCCGGTCGGCACGGCAAGGGGCGGTGGCGCGTTGCGGGTGTTTTTTGCATCCGCGCGCCGTGCGCTGAACAAGGGCGGCTCGCTCGGTGTTTCGTCGATCGGCGGTGGCACACCTTCGGAGCGATCAGCGCGCAGGCGCGATGCGAAAACCGGCGTGGCGGCCTCTGGCTCGTTTGCTTTAGCGTCGTCCAATGAGGCTGGGTCGTCCAATGAGGCTGGGTCGTCCAGTGAGGCTGGGTCGTCCTGTGGGGCGGGGTCGTCCAATGAGGCTGGGTCGTCCAGTGAGGCTGGGCCGTCCAGTAAGGCTGGGTCGTCCAATGAGGCCGGGTCGTCTAGCAGCTCGGGGTCTTGCTGGACGTCAGGCGCATCTTCGCGGGCAAAATCTGGCTCCGGCGCGTCGTCGGTGTCGTCGGCTTTGGCATTGGAAGCGTCATCAGGTGCGTCCGGGTGCGGTGCTGCGTCCGGTGTGAGCGGGGCGTCAACCTCCGAAGACTCCGGCTCCCCCTCGCTCTCCGGCTCCATCTGCGGAACGGCCCCTGTGTCGGCCGCTGCCTCAGGGTCAACTTCGGGTGCAGATGTATCAACGGTTGCGTCAACCGGTTCAGCCTCTGCTTGAGGAGCCGTCACGACAACAGCGGCCTGGCCTGTCACCATCACCGGTTCGCTGTCGCGATCAACCGTGTGGCCGTCCACCGCGCCGAAAAATGCCTCGCCCACATATGTGAACGGTTCAGGCACTGCCGCGAAGGAAACGGGGTTGAACCCGTGTTCGGTGGCGAACTGGCGCGCCTCGACCAGTGTTTCTTTGGCCACGGCCGCCACATAGGTCCGCCCGCCGCCCTTGGCGCTGTCATAGGCCAGATCTGCCACCGCGTAAGGGGTTGCGCCATGCAACGCCTCGCGCACATCTTCGTCGTCGGCACGGGTGCCATCGATCGCGATATACTTGATTTGGTCGTTTGGAATCAGCAGCTTGGTGGTAATGCCCTCCGGCGCGAGCCCGTCGGCCGCCGCCTTCAGATCCTCAAGCGCGGCCGTCAAATCCGCAGTATCGAGCGCGACTTCGCCAACAAGATGCCAGCCCCCATCGACACGGTGCAAAAGGCGCAGTCCATCAAAGGACAATGACAAGGCAAAATTGGGTTTCATCGTCGTGACTTAGCATCCTGCATCGGGTCTGCAAACAACCCTTTTTCTTGACACAAGACGCTATAGCAAGGAACCGCGCACGCCAAGTCTGACTTTGGGGCTGATTGCGGCCAAGGATGGAAGTCCGGCGCACGTCAGATAGGATAACATCAACCACAAAGGAGACCGCCATGCGCCCGCTACTTGCCCTAACCCTATTGGCCACCACATTGTTGTTCGCCGCGCAGTCCGCACCGGCATATGCCCGGGACGTTGCACGCACCATTTCCGTCACCGGCACCGGAGGGGTCAGCGTGGAGCCTGATATGGCCACCGTCATCATTGGCGTGCAGACCGAAGCCGAAGACGCTGCCGTTGCGCTGGACAGCGCGAGTGCGGCGACGGCTTCCGTTCTGGCACTGCTGGACGTCGAAGGTATCGCACCCGCCGATATCCGCAGGGGTGCGATCCGCCTGAACCCGCGATATTCCCAAAGCGTGCTGAGCAGTGGTACAGAAATTACCGGCTACCAGGCGCTAAATTCCATCGAGGTTACCGTCAATGATCTTGACCGGTTGGGCGGAATACTGGCGGCGGTCATCGGGGGTGGGGCGAACCGGTTGGACGCCGTGCGATTTGGCCTGCAAGACCCGAGTGAAGCCGAAGATGAGGCGCGCCGACTTGCAGTGATGGAGGGCGCGCGTCTGGCGGCGCTCTATGCGCAGGCGGCAGGTGTCGAGGTCGGTGATTTGATCACCCTGTCCGAGCAGGGCAGCGGTGGCTACCGTATGGTTGTTGCAGATGCGCCTGTCATGTTGGAAATGGCGGCCTCGTCGCCGCAATATGATGTGCCCGTCGCGCCCGGAAAAATTGACCTGAATGCCTCCATCAATATGACATTCGCGATTGCGGACTAGCAAAGGATAAAGGCGCCGCGATGTGCAGCGCCCTTGATTGATCGTTTCGCGTATTCAGCGGCGGCTCAAGCGGTTGCTTTGGCCAGCGCCTGGTCCAGATCGGCGATCAGATCGTTGGCATCTTCAAGCCCGATGGACACGCGCACAACGCCCGGACCTGCGCCCGCCGCCTCTTGCTGCTGCGCGCTCAACTGGCGGTGCGTGGTCGATGCCGGATGAATGATCAACGAACGCGTGTCGCCAAGGTTGGCCACATGGCTGAAGATCTCGAGGCTATCGACCAGTTTTACGCAGGCGTCATATCCGCCTTTGACCGCGAATGTGAACAAGGCTGACGCGCCGCGCGGACAGACGTCTTTCACACGGTGGAAATAGGGCGAGGATTCCAGCCCCGCATAGGTCACATATTCAACCCGCGCGTCCGCCTCGAGCCAATTGGCGATCTTCTCGGCGTTTTCGACGTGCCGCTGCATGCGCAAGGACAGGGTTTCAACACCCATCAAGGTGTAGTGCGCCGCTTGCGGGTTCATCGTCATGCCAAGATCACGCAACCCGATGGCGATGCCGTGGAACGTATAGGCCAGCGGGCCAAACGTCTCTGCAAAGGTCAACCCGTGATAGGCAGGCTCCGGCTGGCTGAGGGACGGAAATTTGTCGGACGCGGTCCAGTCGAACGTGCCGCTGTCCACGACACATCCGCCGGTTACGGAGCCATTTCCGGTCAGGTATTTGGTGGTGGAATGGACCACCAGTGTCGCGCCATGTTCGATCGGGCGGCACAGGTAGGGCGTGGCAGTGGTGTTGTCGATGATCAGCGGAATGCCTGCCGCATCTGCAATATCGGCAACTGCGCGCACATCCATGATGTGGCCACCGGGGTTGGCAATCGCTTCACCGAAAATCGCGCGGGTGTTGTCGTCAATGGCGGCTTTGACGGCTGCTGCGTCGTCGATATCGACGAACTTTGCCTCCCAGCCGAACCGTTTGATCGTCTGGCTGAACTGCGTGACCGACCCGCCATAAAGACGCGTTGACACCACCACGTTCTTGCCGGGGCTCATCAGCGGGAACAAGGCCATGATCTGGGCCGCGTGACCGGACGAGCAGCAGACGGCCCCCGCGCCACCCTCAAGCGTGGCGATGCGTTCTTGCAGCACGGCCACGGTGGGGTTCGTCAGACGGGAATAGATATAGCCGACCTCTTGCAGATTGAACAACGCGGCGGCGTGATCCGCATCGCGAAACACATAAGCGGTCGTCTGATAGATCGGCGTGTTGCGCGCACCGGTGGCAGGGTCAGGGCGGGCACCCGCGTGAATTTGCAAGGTGTCAAAGCCGTAGCTTGGCGTGTCGGTCATGGGTGTTCTCCAATGTCAAAGTCGCCAGCAGCCTAGTGCGATTGCGAACCGACCTCAATCCGTGACCCGGGCCGGGCGCAAACAGGAACATGTGGCCGCCGGACGCATCTGTTCGG
>CBFHGD010000031.1:0-16330 GCA_965655275.1 Octadecabacter sp.
GCTGTGTATGAAAACCTTTACAAGAAAAGCCGCCGTTTCGTATTGGTCGCTGAGTACTACAACCCGAGCCCCGTCACCATCAACTATCGCGGAAACACGGATCGCCTGTTCAAGCGCGATTTTGCGGGTGATTTGATTGACAGATTTGGAATGAAGCTGGTTGATTATGGTTTTTCATATAAACGGGACAACTGGGCACCTCAGGATGATGTAAGCTGGTTCCTTCTCGAAAAGTGATCCGTCTGCCAAAAACCACCGTTTGTTGAACGTCCCCCAAGGCAGGCCTTGCCATGCTCTCACCGGATACCCGTTTCGTTCCGCATCGCGTGTTCTTGCGGGCGGGTGAGGCCCCTTTAATCCCGCCGCAAAATCCGCGAAAAGGGCGCCATGACAGACGCCACCGATATTGAACCGCTTTTTACCCGTGCCGACGGCAGCTATTTGTGTGCCCGTTGGGGGCGTCCAATTGTGCCTGTGGTGTTTGGCGTTGAGGACGAGGCGATTGGCCTGATCAAGGGCGCGTTCGAGGCGATTTGTGTTTTGTCCGGCCATCATATGGCGGAGACGGACCCCGAGTTGGGCGTCAACGTCATGGTGTTTTTCTGCCGGGACTGGGACGAACTGACAGGGGTGCGCGATCTGGACCGGTTGGTGCCGGAACTGGGCGCGCTGGTGGGCCGGTTGATCAAGGCGGACGCGAACCAATACCGGATTTTCCGGTTTGACGCGGCGGGCGCGATCAAGGCCTGTTTCATATTCTTGCGGATGGACGCGCAACTGTCGCAGGTGCCCGCCGAAACGCTGGCGTTGTCCCAGGCGGTGCAGTCTATTGTGCTGTGGTCGGATGTGGCGTTTCAGGATGCGTCGCCGCTGGCCATGATCAATGGCAACGCGGTGCTGCGCCCGGATATCGCCGGGGTGATCCGCGCGATCTATGATCCGGTGATGCCGGCCGTGGCGCACGATGCCAGCCACGCGTTACGACTGGCGGCCAGAATTGGAGCTTTGCAATGACACATCGGTTCGCGGTGCGGGTGTATTACGAAGACACGGACCTTGCCGGGATCGTTTATTACGCCAACTACCTGAAATTCATCGAACGCGGGCGCAGTGAGTGGGTGCGCGAATTGGGCGTGGATCAGGCGGCGATGAAACGCGACGAAGGCGCGGTGTTTGCTGTGCGCCGCGTGGAGGCTGATTATCATGCGCCTGCGCGCTTTGACGACGAGCTGGTCGTGACCACAACGGTCGAAACGGTGACCGGCGCGCGATTGATCGTCAGGCAAACGGTGGAACGGGACGGGGAAGTGCTGTTCAGCGCCCTTGTGACCCTTGTGGTCATTGGTGAAACCGGTGCGCCGGCACGACTTCCGGCGGCTTTTCGCCGAAATCTGCACTAGAAACACGCGCCAACCGGCCAGATTTTGCGCGTTTTGTTAGCAATCCTCGCCAAGGTGGGTTAGACCTGCATCCAATCAGAGGCCAAAACCGGCCCAAAGAGCAGAGCAGGCGTTATGGATAGAGACTTCACGATGTGGGGAATGTTTGCCCACGCAACCATCACCGTACAACTTGTCATGATCATTCTCATCATCGCTTCGGTGTGGTGTTGGGCCGTGGTCCTCGACAAATGGATGCAATACCGCAAGGCGCGCGCAGAGGCGCGGGTGTTTGACGAGGCGTTCTGGTCGGGCAAGCCGCTGGATGAATTGTATGACCGCATTGGCGCGCAGCCAAAGGGCCAGTCGGAAAAGATTTTCGCGTCCGGCATGTTGGAATGGCGTCGCTCGCACCGGCAGGATGGCGGGCTGATTGCCGGGGCCACGTCGCGGATTGACCGCAACATGGATGTGGCAATTGCCAAGGAAACCGAAAGCCTGCAACGCGGTCTGACCGTTTTGGCGACGGTCGGATCGTCCGCACCTTTTATTGGTCTGTTCGGGACCGTGATCGGCATCATGAACTCGTTTATCGAGATCGCAGAGCAGCAAAACACCAATCTGGCCGTTGTCGCCCCCGGTATTGCCGAGGCGTTGCTGGCCACGGGTCTGGGCCTGATGGCCGCTATTCCCGCCGTGATTTTCTACAACAAGCTCAGCGCGGACGCGGATCGCATTGTCAGCGGCTATGAGGCCTTTGCCGACGAGTTTGCCACGATTCTCAGCCGCCAGCTGGATTCCTGAGCCATGGGTGCGGGTGTCATGAAACCAGACGGCGGGGGCGGGGGCAGACGCGCCAGCCGTCGCGGTCGCCGGTCCATGCCGATGAGCGAAATCAACGTCACGCCCTTTGTGGATGTGATGCTGGTGTTGCTGATCATCTTCATGGTCGCAGCCCCGTTGTCCATTGTCGGCGTTCCGGTGCAATTGCCGGAAACATCGGCCAATGCGATGCCAAGCGATGACGAAGAACCGCTGACGGTGACGCTGACGTCGGGTGGTGACGTGATGATCCAGGAAACCACCGTGCCGCGCGGCGACCTGATTGCGCGCTTGCAGGGCATTGCCGCTGAACGCGACGGGGACCGGATATTCCTGCGCGCGGATGGCGCGAATGCGTGGAATGATGTGGCGCAGGTTATGGGCGCGCTGAATGCTGCGGGCTTTAACAACATCGGTCTGGTGACGGATATTGGCGGGCCGACGTTGGACGGTCAGGACGGGTAAGCACCGATGAGTGTCGGCACCTACATTTCGGGCATTGGGCACACGGCGTTGGTCGTGTGGATGATTGCCGGTTGGGGCATGTCGTCCGAACCGTTGCCGTTCGAGGTGACGGATGTGTCTGTTGTGTCCGGCGAGGAGTTTGCGGCGTTGACCCAAGGGGTGCAGCCCGAATTGCCGCCAAATGATCCGGCAGAGATTGAACAACCGGCTGTCGATGACACACCATCGGCGCCAGCGGTGGACACGCCGCCGGACGTGGCCCCACCGCCGCCACCTGTCGAGGCCCCGCCGGTCGAAACGCCGCCCGTTGCGCCCGATTTGACCGTGCCGGAGGCGGTCGTGACCGACGCGCCCCCTGATGTGCCCGACACACCGACGGTTGTGACGCCCTCGGCAGAGCTGGGCAGCAGCCCGCGCCCCGTGCCGCGCCCTGCGCCACGCGTGGCCCCTGAAATTGTGGCCCCACCGCCGCCGGATGCGACGGTTGCGCCCGACGTGACAACGGCCGCGACAGATCAGGTCGAGGCCCCCGTCGAGGAGCCGGTGGAGCCTGCGGATGAAACAACAGCGCCCGAAGAGGCGGCTGACCAGATCGTGACGGAAGCCGAGGAGCCAGCCTTTGCTCCCGAAATCTCGCGGCGTCCTGCCACGCGCCCCGCCAGTGTTGCAACGGCTGCAGCGGCCGCGAACGCACCAACGGACGAACCTGCGGTTGATCCTGTTGCGGCGGCGCTGGCCGAGGCCGCTACAGCCGATGCAAACCCCGCGCCGACCCCGACACCCACGCCGGGCTTGTCCGGCGGGCAATTGTCGGAGGGCGACAAATCAGGCTTCCTGCGTCAGATCGGCACCTGTTGGAACACAGGGTCCCTGTCCACCGGCGCGCAAAACACAGTGATTGTGATGGTGTTTGATATGACGCCTGATGGCCGCCCCGTAAGCGGGTCTGTGCGCCTGGAAAGCTTTACCGGCGGCACAACCGCAGACGCAGACGCTGCGTTCAGCACCGCGCGACGCGCCTTGCTGCGCTGTTCGGGCGATGCCGGATACAACCTTCCGCGTGAACAATTCGAGCTGTGGCAGCGGGTCGAATTAACCGTCGATCCAACGCAGATGAGACAGAGATGACCCACCACCGCACAGCTGATGGATTTGCAGTGATCCGCCGAGCCAAAAACTCCCCGTTGAAAAACGGGACAATCCAGTGAGTATAGCCGCCATGATGACACGTATAATGAACTTTCTTGCGGTGATGATGATCGCCCTGGTTTCAATCACGCCAGCGCAGGCTCAAGAGCCCTTGCAACTGACCCTGCGCGACGGTGTGATCGAGGCGTTGCCCTTCGCGATCCCGACGTTTCAGTCCGAAGTGGCAGGGTCCGAGCAGATGGCGAGTGATATCAGCCGTGTGATTGCCGAAGACCTTAATGGCACGGGGCTGTTCCGCCAGATTCCGGCATCGGCCTTCATTTCGACGCCCGAAGGGTTTGGCAGCGCGGTCGCGTTCGCCGACTGGCGCGCGATCAATGCGCAGGCGCTGGTGACGGGCGCTGTGGCGGTGAATGGCAATCAGGTGACGGTGAAGTTCCGGCTTTATGATGTGTTTTCGGGCGCCGAAATGGGCGAGGGGCTGCAGTTTGCGGGCACCACCGATGGCTGGCGTCGTATGGCCCACAAAGTGGCCGACGCCGTGTATTCCCGCATCACGGGTGAAGCCGGATATTTTGACAGCCGTATCGTTTACGTCGCTGAAACCGGCCCGAAGGATGACCGCGCCAAACGCCTCGCGATTATGGATTATGATGGCGCGAATGTGCAGTATTTGACCGATAGCAGCGCGATTGTGCTGGCGCCGCGGTTTTCGCCGACGGGGGACCGCGTGCTGTATACCAGCTATGAAAGCGGATTTCCGCGCATCAATATTCTGGATGTCGCGACTGTGGGTCGCCAGCAAATGACGACCGCGCAAGGGGAAATGGCATTCTCTCCGCGCTTCAGCCTTGACGGGCGGCAGGTGATCTACAGCCTCGCCAATGGCGGCAACACGGACATTTACCGCACGGATCTGGCCACGGGGCAGAACACGCGGCTGACCAACACACCGGCGATCGAAACCGCGCCGAGTTTTAGCCCCGACGGGGCGCAGATTGTGTTTGAAAGCGACCGGTCCGGCACCCAGCAGCTCTACATCATGCCGTCTGGTGGCGGTGAACCGCAGCGTATTTCCTTTGGAAACGGGCGGTATGGCACGCCTGTGTGGTCGCCGCGCGGGGATTTGATCGCATTCACCAAACAGGAGGCCGGACGGTTCCACATCGGTGTGATGCGCACCGACGGCAGCGAGGAACGCTTGTTAACGTCGTCGTTTCTGGACGAAGGCCCGACGTGGGCCCCCAACGGCCGCGTCATAATGTTTGGCCGCGAAACCCAAGGGGCGGACGGCACGACGAGCCTTTATTCTGTTGATATCACTGGGCGAAACCTGCGCCGTGTCACAACACCCCAAGGCGGGTCGGACCCGTCTTGGGGGCCTTTGCAGCGCTGATCACGGATTCGCGATTCTCAATCGCGAAACGGCGTGCTAGGATGCAATTAACGAGCAAACAAAAGAAAAACGGGACACAGCCATGACTTACCTGATCAAAGCGGCCCTTCTTGTCGGTGCACTGGCGTTGAGCGCCTGCACCAACCCCAATCGTTTCGACAATGCCGATGCCGTCGATTTGAACGCGCAGAACGGGCTTAACGGGCCCGGCGGAATTGACCAGACCGGACTTGACGGTGCCAACAACCCGTCCAGCCCGCAGTATTTCAGCCAGACGATCGGGGATCGTGTGCTGTTTGAGGTCGACACATCGACCCTGACCGCCGCGGGACGTGCCACGCTTGACGGGCAGGCGGGCTGGTTGCAGACCAATTCCGATTATCTGGCCGTGATCGAAGGCCACGCCGACGAGCAGGGAACGCGTGAATACAACCTTGCGCTGGGCGCGCGCCGCGCCAATGCAGTGCGTGAATATCTGATTTCCAAGGGCTTGTCCTCCAGCCGTATCCGCACCGTTTCATATGGTAAGGAACGCCCGCTGGCCGTATGTTCCGCTGAAAGCTGTTATGCGCAGAACCGCCGCGCTGTGACGATCATTTCGATCGGTCAGTCCAGCTAACCGGCGTCTGGGGGGACGAGATGTTTAGAACGATTGCTTTTGTTATGGCGATGGCCGTTCCTGCGGGGACGGCTTTTGCACAAGATCAGACCCTGGCTGATATTCGCGGTGAATTGTCGGGCCTTTATGGTGAGATAAACGCGCTGCGCGGTGAACTGGTGGCCTCGGGTCAGGCGGGGCAGGGCGTTGCGGGTGCGACGCCACTGGACCGGCTCAATTCTATCGAGGCGGAACTGACGCGGCTGACAGCAAAGACAGAAGATCTGGAATTTCGCATTACGCGCATCACCCGCGATGGCACCAACCGCATCGGTGATCTTGAGTTTCGGTTGTGCGAGCTTGAAGAAGGCTGCGACATCGGCGCGCTGGGCGATACCCCCAGCCTGGGCGGTGTGGACGTAGAACCGACCGCGCCTGCGAGCGAAACACCCGTGACCGGCGGCCCGTCATTGGCTGTGGGCGAGCAAGAGGATTTCACGCGGGCGCAGGAGGCGCTCGCCTCCGGTGACTTTCGCGGCGCCGTTGACCTCCTTGCGACCTTCAACGAGACCTATCCGGGCAGCCCAGTAGCCGCGGACGCGCATTACCTGAGGGGTCAGGCGTTCGAGCAATTGGGCGAGTTGACCAATGCGGCGCGCGCCTATCTGGCGGCGTTCAGTGGCAATCCCGAAGGGTCTATCGCGCCTGCCGCGCTGACCAAGCTGGGCAAATCACTTGCGGCGTTGGGCCAACAGCAAGACGCTTGCGTGACATTGGGAGAGGTTGCGACCCGGTTCCCCGGCGCACCTGAGGTCGGCGAGGCCGCGCAGGCGATGGCAACGCTGGGATGCGGCTGACGCTGGAAGACCGGTTTCGCGGTCGGACAGACCAACTGATCCATGATCCCTGGGACGTTGGCCCGATCCTTCTGGCGGTGTCGGGGGGCAGTGATTCCACAGCATTGATGCATTTGGCGGCGGGGGTGTTTCCGCCTGAAGCCTTGCATGTGGTGACGGTGGATCACGGGTTGCGGCCCGTCGCGGATGAGATTGCTCTGGTGGCCGATCAGGCCGCTGCACTGGGGCTAAAGCATAGCGTTTTACAGTGGTCGTGGGACGGTCAGGGCAATTTGCAGGCCGCCGCAAGAGACGGGCGCTGGGCTGCGATCGAGGCCTGGGCGGCGCAATTTCGGGCGGATGTTTGTTGCCTGACGGGCCACACCAAAGAGGATCAAGCTGAAACAGTGTTGATGCGTCTTGCGCGGGGGTCTGGTGTTGCGGGTCTTTCGGCCATGCAATCGGTGGGGTCCACTGCGGGTGGCTTGCGGGTCGTGCGCCCCCTGCTGGCTGAGACACGGGCGGAGTTGCGCGACTGGCTGGAGGCCAGTCACATCGCGTGGTCTGATGACCCGAGCAACCTGGATCCCAGATTTGACCGTGTGAAGGCCCGCGCCCTTCGCATGACCCTTGAAGGGCTGGGTCTGACTGTTGATCGACTGGTGCGCACGGCGGAGCATATGCAGTCGGCGAAACGGGAAATGACCGCATATGCCGCGATGATCGCAAAGGAGCGGGTCACACAGGTTGCGGGTGATCTGGTGTTTGCGCGGGGCTGGGCGGATCATCCTGATGTCGCGCCCCGCCTGTTTCGCCACGCACTGCATTATATCGGGGGCGGGGCCTACCCTCCGCGCTCGGACGCCTGCACAGCATTGTGGCAGGCCGCGCAATCGGGGCAGGGTGGCACCTTGGGGGGCTGCCTTGTGACGGTCGAGGGCGACACACTGCGTCTTGCGCGGGAGGCGGCGGCCTGCGGCGGCCCTGCCGCGTGGCACAATCGTACGGTCGGGCAGATGTGGGACGGGCGCTGGCTGGTGTCCGAGGAGGCCGACGCCAATATCCAAGGGGATTTGACCATCCGCGCCCTTGGGGATCACATCAAGGATGTTTCCGACTGGCGGGATACGGGCTTGCCACGGACCAGCCTTGTGGCGAGCCCAGCGGTTTTTGACGGCGAAACGTTAATTTCCGCCCCTGCCGCGGGGTTACAAAACGGATTTTGCGCGCGCATTGTCGCGGATTTCCAGACTTTCCTGCTTTCCCGTTGAACTCAGCCCCCTAGCCTCTATCTTAGGGAGGTGGTCGCGTGACCTGCGAGTCAGCGTCCGAACGTATTTCAAAGGAGTGTCGCCTTGGGCAACGCACGTAATCTGGCCTTTTGGGTCGTGCTCTTCGTTCTTGTTATCTCGTTGTTTAACCTGTTCGGAAACGGGCAGACTGCAACGCAGAACAATGAAAAGACCTATTCGGAATTTGTGCAGGCTGTTGAAGCCGGTGCCGTGTCCGAGGCACGCATTGACGGGGAGCGGCTGACCTATCGCGGGTCCGACAACCGGTCCTATTTCGTGATTGTGCCTGCGGATGCGGAGACGACCAATCTGTTGATCGACAACGGCGTCACCCTGACCGCCGAAGCACAACAGCAAAACGGGCTGACCAGTTTCCTTGTGGGGCTGCTGCCATTCCTTCTGCTGATCGGTGTGTGGATTTATTTCATGAACCGCATGCAGGGCGGCGGCAAAGGCGGCGCGATGGGCTTTGGCAAATCCAAGGCCAAGATGCTGACGGAAAAAGAAGGCCGCGTGACGTTTGACGATGTGGCGGGCATTGATGAGGCCAAAGAAGAGCTTGAGGAGATCGTCGAGTTCTTGCGCAATCCGCAGAAATTTTCGCGCCTTGGCGGTAAGATCCCCAAGGGTGCGTTGCTTGTCGGCCCTCCGGGAACGGGTAAGACGCTTTTGGCCCGCGCCATTGCGGGCGAGGCGGGTGTGCCGTTCTTCACCATTTCGGGTTCCGATTTTGTTGAGATGTTTGTTGGTGTCGGTGCAAGCCGTGTGCGCGACATGTTCGAGCAGGCCAAGAAGAATGCGCCTTGTATTATCTTTATCGACGAGATTGACGCAGTGGGCCGTGCCCGCGGCGTCGGCATGGGCGGCGGCAACGACGAGCGCGAACAGACGTTGAACCAGCTTCTGGTCGAGATGGACGGTTTTGAAGCCAACGAAGGTGTAATCATCATCGCTGCCACCAACCGCAAAGACGTGCTGGACCCTGCATTGTTGCGCCCCGGTCGGTTTGACCGTCAGGTCACCGTCAGCAACCCCGACATCAAGGGCCGCGAGAAAATTCTGGCCGTTCATGCGCGCAAAACACCGCTTGGCCCTGATGTGGACCTGCGCATCATCGCCCGTGGATCCCCGGGTTTTTCCGGTGCGGACCTTGCGAACCTTGTGAACGAAGCCGCGCTGACGGCGGCGCGTGTCGGGCGGAGGTTTGTGGCGATGGCCGATTTTGAATCCGCCAAGGACAAGATCATGATGGGGGCCGAGCGCCGGTCCATGATCATGACGGACGCACAAAAGGAAATGACAGCCTACCACGAGGCAGGGCACGCGGTGGTCGGTATTACGCTGCCCAAATGCGACCCTGTATATAAGGCGACGATTATTCCGCGCGGCGGGGCCTTGGGTATGGTGATGAGCCTGCCGGAAATGGACCGCCTCAATATGTTCCGCGACGAATGTCACCAGCGTTTGGCGATGACGATGGCGGGGAAGGCGGCCGAGGTCATCAAATATGGTGAGGACCACGTGTCGAACGGCCCTGCGGGCGACATTCAGCAGGCCAGCCAATTGGCCCGCGCGATGATCATGCGTTGGGGCATGTCCGATAAGGTCGGCAACATCGACTATTCCGAGGCCCATGAGGGCTATTCCGGTAATACGGGCGGGTTCTCGGTCTCTGCGGACACCAAGGGCATGATCGAGGAAGAGGTGAAAGCCTTTATCGACATCGGCTTTGAAAAGGCGATGGAAATCCTCAAGGACAAGAAAGACGAATTTGAACGTTTGGCCCAAGGTCTGTTGGAATACGAAACGCTGACAGGTGCGGAAATCAAACGCGTCATGGCGGGTGAAACGCTTAACCGCGATGATGAAGACGACGGTATGGATATTCCCCCTGCGTCCGGTAATTCGGTGACGGCGGTGCCAAAGACCAAGCCGCGCAAACCGAAGGATTCCGGTGATATGGAGCCGGAACCCTCTGCGTGACTGACGCAGTGATGACCGATTGGGACCCCGAAAGCTACGCCAGCTTTCGGGGTCTTCGTTTGCGCCCTGCCCTGGATTTGCTGGCGCAGGTGGGCGCGTTGCCCAAGGGCGATGTTATTGATCTGGGGTGCGGCGCGGGGGCGGTCGGGCCCGCGCTACGGGTGCGATGGCCGAAATTCCAGAGCAAGGCATTGATTGGGGTGGACACATCGGCGGCGATGCTGGCCAAAGCGAATGAATTAGCGACGCCCTGTGGCAACGCACTTTATGATGGCCTGACCCAAGCGGATGTCACGCTGTGGGCTGCACACACACCCCCCGCGTTGATATTCTCCAACGCCTGTCTGCAGTGGCTGCCCGACCACGCAGCATTGATGCCGCGGCTGGTGGGGATGTTGGCACCCGATGGTGTGCTGGCCGTGCAAATGCCATGCCAATACGACGCGCCAAGCCATGCATTGCTGCGCGACCTGGCGGGGCAGGATGACTTCACCGCACCTGTGGCCGACGCGGTGACCTATGCCAGAATGCTCGCGCCATTGGGCGAGGTGTCCGTGTGGGAGACGGAGTATGTCCAGCGGCTTGACCCAGTCGCGCAGGGTCACCCCGTGCGCCATTTCACCCAATCCACCGCGATGCGCCCCTATGTCGATGGGCTGGGTGATGCAGCGCGCGCCGCGTTTGTGGCCACCTATGAGGACGCGCTACATGGGGCCTACCCGAGCGAGCCTGATGGATCGGTGCTGTTTGCGTTCAAACGGCTGTTCTTTGTGGTGCGGAAGGCGCACAAAACGGGTTGAGGTAGGGGCGCGGTTGCGCCACGACTGCACCAAAGGAGTATTGTTATGCCCGCACTCAAGCCCACCGACTACACCGCCGAAATCATCTGGCTCGGGTCCGTGATGGATGACGACCGCGATGCGTTGATGGCACCGGTGCGCGATGCACTGGATTTGACGTTTGCGGGGATTGAGGGGGCGTTTCATGCGGGGCTGACGCGGCCATCGTGCAGCCGCGTTAAATCGCAATACGCCAAGGGCACCCCAATCAAGAACGAGCGTCAGTTGAGCATTTTGAGCCAGGAAGACCTGGACGCGATTGCCGCCGAAATGGGTATTGATGCGATTGATCCGGCACGATTGGGCGCAACGATGGTCATCAAAGGCATCCCCGATTTCACCCATGTGCCACCGTCTTCGCGCCTGATTGCGCCAAGTGGCGCGAGTGTGACAATCGACATGGAAAACCGCCCCTGCCTGTTCCCGTCCAAATCGCTTGAGCTCGAACATCCGGGCAAGGGTAAGGGGTTCAAACCCGCCGCCGAAAACCGGCGCGGCGTGTGTGCGTGGGTCGCCGCGCAGGGGCGCGTGGCCGTGGGTGACACATTGACGTTGCACATCCCCGACCAGCGGGCATGGGCGCCGTAAGCGTTCGGTTTTCGCCCGCAGGTTTCCCATCCGAAACGATTGAGTGCATGCCCGCCGATTCCGGAGGCGGAAATGTCGCAATCGCGACCCGTAAGCTGTCGTTGCCGTGGTTAGGGTGTGCGAAGGCATAACGGACACGGCTGTCCGGTTCAGGGAGAAGACCATGGGTTACAAGACCGACATTCAAATCGCACGCGAGGCTGACAAAAAGCCAATTCAGGAAATTGGCGCGAAGCTCGGCATCGGCAGTGATGATTTGCTGCCCTACGGCCATGACAAGGCAAAGGTCAGCCAGTCGTTCATCAATTCAGTGAAGAAAAACAAATCCGGCAAGCTGATCCTTGTGACGGCCATCAACCCGACCCCTGCGGGTGAGGGCAAGACGACCACGACCGTAGGTCTGGGCGATGGTCTGAACCGCATTGGCAAAAAGGCGGCTGTTTGTATCCGCGAAGCATCGCTCGGGCCGAACTTCGGGATGAAGGGCGGGGCTGCGGGAGGCGGTTACGCGCAGATCGTTCCGATGGAGGACATGAACCTGCACTTCACGGGCGACTTCCATGCCATTACCTCCGCGCATTCCTTGCTCAGCGCGATGATCGACAACCATATTTATTGGGGCAACGAGCTGGAGATCGACATTCGCCGCGTGGTTTGGAAACGCGTCGTGGACATGAACGACCGTGCGTTGCGCCAGATCACCGCGTCCCTTGGGGGCGTAGCCAACGGTTTCCCGCGCGAGGCGGGCTTTGACATTACCGTGGCGTCTGAAGTTATGGCGATCCTGTGCCTTGCGCTGGACCTGAAGGATTTGCAGAAACGTCTGGGCGACATGATTGTCGCCTATCGCCGCGACCGCTCGCCCGTCTATGCGCGCGACATCAAGGCGGATGGCGCGATGACTGTGTTGTTGAAGGACGCGATGCAGCCGAACCTTGTGCAGACGCTGGAAAACAACCCTGCCTTCGTGCACGGCGGCCCGTTTGCCAATATCGCACATGGCTGTAATTCGGTCATCGCGACGACCACGGCGTTGAAGATTGCGGATTATGTTGTCACCGAGGCGGGCTTTGGCGCAGACCTTGGCGCGGAAAAATTCCTGAACATCAAATGCCGTAAGGCCGGCCTGAGCCCTGATTGCGTGGTTCTGGTCGCCACGGTGCGCGCCATGAAGATGAACGGCGGGGTCGCCAAGGCTGACCTTGGTGATGAAAACGTTGCGGCGGTGCAAAACGGCTGTGCGAACCTCGGGCGTCATATCGGTAACCTGAAATCCTTCGGGGTCCCTGTCGTCGTCGCGATCAACCACTTCGTCACCGATACGGACGCAGAAGTGCAGGCGGTGAAGGATTATGTGGCGACACAGGGCTCCGAAGCGATCCTGTCCCAGCATTGGGAGCATGGGTCAAAAGGGTCCGAAGCACTGGCAACCCGCGTGGCGGAAATCGCAGATAGCGGCATCAGCGCATTTGCCCCGATCTACCCTGATGAGATGTCGCTGGCCGACAAGGTGCAGACGATTGTGCGGCGGATTTATCACGCGGACGAGGCCTTGATGGATCAAAAGGTCCGTGACCAGCTGAAGCTGTGGGAAGATCAGGGATACGGGAATTTGCCGGTGTGCATGGCGAAAACCCAGTATTCGTTCAGCACCGACCCGACGTTGCGCGGTGCACCCACCGGATTCAGCGTGCCTGTGCGCGAAGTGCGCCTGTCTGCGGGGGCGGGTTTTGTCGTCGTCGTTTGCGGTGAGATCATGACGATGCCGGGCTTGCCGCGTGTGCCATCGGCTGAAAACATCCACCTGAATGACGACGGACAAATCGAAGGTCTGTTTTAAAAGCGGTGGGGTGAGAGCCCCACCAAACGAAGGAAAAATGATGACAGCCACAGTGATTGACGGAAAAGCCTTTGCAGCGAAGGTGCGCGGGATGGTGGGCGAACATGTCGCCACCCTAAAGGCGGATCACGGTATAACGCCGGGCTTGGCTGTCGTGTTGGTGGGCACTGATCCGGCGAGCGAGGTCTATGTGCGCTCCAAAGGCAAAATGACCGTCGAGGTTGGTATGAAATCGGTCGAGCATCGCATGGACGCCGACGTGTCCGAAGCGGACCTTCTCGCCATGGTGCAAAAGCTGAACGCGGACCCGACCATTAACGGCATTCTGGTGCAGCTGCCGCTGCCCGATCATCTGAACTCTGATCTGGTGATCAATTCCATTGATCCGGCCAAGGACGTGGACGGGTTTCATATTTCCAACGTCGGGCTTTTGGGCACGGGCCAGAAGGCCATGGTGCCCTGCACGCCGCTTGGGTCATTGATGATGCTACGCGATCATCACGGCAGCCTGTCGGGGCTGAATGCAGTGGTCATCGGGCGCTCAAACATCGTGGGCAAGCCCATGGCGCAATTGCTGCTGGGTGACAGTTGCACGGTGACAATAGCCCACAGCCGCACCAAGGATTTGCCAGCCGTTGTGCGCCAGGCGGATATTGTGGTTGCTGCCGTCGGGCGCCCCGAAATGGTAACAGGGGACTGGATCAAGCCCGGTGCGACCGTCATTGACGTTGGGATCAACCGGATCGACAAGCCCGAGGGCGGCACGCGCCTTGTGGGGGATGCCCATTACGCCAGTTGCGCAGCCGTTGCGGGGGCGATCACGCCTGTGCCGGGCGGCGTTGGCCCCATGACCATCGCCTGTCTGTTGGCCAACACGCTAACGGCCTGTTGTCGTGCAAATAACCTGCCGGAACCGGAAGGTCTGACCGCCTAGGCCTTTTCCTTTGATATCAGACGTGTAGGGTTAACCTTGTTTAAAGGTTGATTCTGTTCGTGTGACGTTTCTGGGGGTGCCGTGAGTTTTTGGTCAAAAGTCCGGGTTGCCGTTGGGCAGGTCATCAAAGAAGTTACGACGCCTTCATTGGCGGTGTCTTGGGCGGCGACGACGTTGGTCGTGGCTTTGGCCGGACCTTTTGGAACATTTGAATCGCGCCCCCTGGACTGGCGATTGGCCTATTGGGGCTGCCTGATCGCCGTGGCGATCATGATCGCAGTGATATTGCGCGTGATCTGGCGAATGGTGCTTGAAGGCAAACCGAAATGGCATGAAGACCTTGCCGTCATTGTATCCATGGCGCTGGTATTTGGACCGCTGATCGTCTGGATAAACCGCTTTCTGATCGCACCGGGGACGCATGGTGATCTCGGCGTGGTTGTGGCCACCGTTATGGTTTTCGCAATCTCGGCTGTGATTGTTGTTGTGCGCAGTGCGATCCATGAGGCGGGACAGGTGCAGGCCCAACAAAGGCGTGACCGCCTGTTAGAACGGATCGAAGCCCCACATGGCACGCGTTTGTACCGCATCAGTTCAGACAATCACCACATTCGTGTCCTGACGAGCGACGGCGACGAGCGACGGGTGCTGATGCGATTGGGGGATGCAATTCAGGAGGTCGATGTGGAGCAGGGCATGTGTGTGCACCGATCCCACTGGGTTGCCCGGCATGCCATTTCGCACGTCAAACGCGTTGACGGACGCGAAGTTATCGAACTGGCGTGCGGGGCACATGTGCCTGTTGGCCCCAAGTATCGCCCCAATCTGGTGGGTGCCGGCGTGCTCACCGACTAAGGCAATGTGAAAGCGGCACCGCGAGCGCGCGTTTTCCTGTGAGAATAGCGCGTGCGTCAGGGGCCATCAGGGCGTGCAGGACAGGGTCGTGCACAGACATGCCGCCGGTATAGACGCCAAACGCAGGCAGGATGACGCGCTGCCTATCGACCAGAAAACAAGGGCGGCGGCCGGCGCCAGCGATGCTGGCCTTGGGGTGATAATGCCCCGATATCTCACCCACCGCATCCATGGTCGCAATATGACGAAACGTCAGCCGGCCGAGCGTGAATGCCGCGCGGTGGGTGCCGCCCAGATCAACCGGCCCCGCATCATGGTTACCCTCGATCCAGGTCCAGTCACGCCCGGCCTGAAGGCGGGTCAACGTCTGGCGCGCGTCATCCTCCATCGCCGCTGCTGCGCCCAGATCGTCAAAGCTGTCACCAAGGCAGATCACCTGTGCAGGGTCTGTCGCGCCGATGACCGCGTCCAGCCGCCACAGCGTTTCGCGGGTTTCATAGGGCGGCAGCAGCGTGCCGCCACGCCGCGCAATGCGTTCGGACTTCCCAAGATGCAGATCGGACACGCACAACAGCCGTTCGGCTGGCCACCAGAGCGTGCCATCGGCACGTGCGACCAACGCGGCGTCGCAAAAGGTGAAGGGCTGATCGCTCATAGGCACTGTGGTGGCGCAATTGCGCGGGGCCGTCTAGAGGTCGTCTAATCCGGCCTCCACCATCAACGCCGTGGCGCGGTCCGCCAACAGCTGCTCGCGCCCCTCCCCGAACACAGGGATACGCCCGGGTTCAAGAAACAGGGGTGCGGCCAGCGGCGTGACACGATCCAGCGCCACATGATCGACGTGCCCCTTTGTGCGCTGCAACATGTCTTCGATCCGGCCGAAATCGACCAGCCCGCGCATGGCTTCCTCGCGGGTGACGCGCAGCATCAGATGGTCGGGGTCATATTTGGCCAACGTGTCATACAGAATATCGCTCGAAAACGTGGCCTGTCGCCCTGATTTGCGCCCCTGACGGGTGTTGCGTTCAATCAACCCTGCCACTGTCGCCGCAACACGGAACGTGCGTTTCATCACGGCGTTTCCGGCCAGCCATGTTTCCAACCCGTCGCGCATATTGTCAGGGTCCAACAGGGGCGCTGGGTCCGTCACCGCCGACAACCCCCAGATCATCAGCGCGTAATCCGTGACGACAAACCCCAGCGGGTTCAGCCCCGCGGCCTCCATCCGTTGTGTCACGATCAGGCCCAGCGTGCGGTGCGCGTTTACGCCGGCAAACCCGTAAACCACCATGTGTTCGCGTCCGTCCTGCGGGAATGTCTCGACCAGGATGCGCCCCGCTTGGGGCAGTTTTGA
>CBFHGD010000031.1:16430-19712 GCA_965655275.1 Octadecabacter sp.
ACCTCTCGTTGCAGGTGCAACCACTGGGCTGTGTGCGCCGGCAGGTCGGGCCAGCTGCCCTGCGCAAACATGCGCAATATGCGCTGGCTCAGCTGGGTCGAGGTGGCGAATTTTGTGCCGCTGAACGTCGCCACCTTCGGCGTGCGCCCTTTCTGGCGGCTGACTTCGACCGTGAGCTGGTTCAGCCCCTCATAGCGCACGATTTGCCCGCCGATCAGGAAGGTATCGCCCTGCGTCAGCGTTGCTGCAAAAATCTCTTCCACCTCGCCCAACACCTTGGCGGACCGCCTGAATTTCACCTTCAGACGTTCGATGTCAAAGATCGTTCCGATGTTCATGCGGATGCGCGCACTGGCGCGCGGGTCGCGCAATTGCCAGTGCCCGTCCACCTCTTTCAGGCGTTTCCACTGATCATAGGCGCGCAGCGCGTAGCCCCCCGTCGCGCAAAAATCGAGACAATCGTCAAACGCCGCGCGGCTGAGTGTGCGGTAGGCCCCGACGGTTTTGATTTCGCGATAAAGGTTGTCCGCCTGAAACGGTCCGCTGCAGGCGGCGATCAGAATGTGCTGGCACAGCACATCGCGCGGGCCGTAACCTTTGGGGTCGCCGTCCAGATCATGGGCTTTGGCGGCCTCGAGTGCGGCGACACATTCGACCACTTCGAAGCGGTTGGCGGGCACCAATACGGCCTTTGACGGGGCGTTGTAGCGGTGATTGGCGCGCCCGATCCGTTGGATCAGACGCTTGACGTTCTTGGGCGCACCGATCTGCACCACAAGGTCCACGTCGCCCCAATCAATCCCGAGGTCGAGCGACCCTGTGCACACAATTGCGCGCAGATCACCGCGCACCATCGCCGCCTCCACGTTTGCGCGCTGATCACGCGACAGCGACCCGTGATGAATGCCGATGGGCAGACTGTCGTCGTTCGCAAGCCAGAGGTTGTGAAAGAAGAGTTCGGCCTGCGCGCGGGTGTTGTGGAAAATCAGCGTGGTTTGATGCTGCTTGATCAGGTTCAGCACCGCAGGGATCGCGTATTTGGCACCACCGCCCGACCACGGCGGGCGTTCATCGGTCACCAGCATGGAGATGTCAGGATCCGGCCCCGGATCGGCCAGCACAACGGGGCAAGGGTCGGGGTGGCGCGCCAGTTGGCGGGCGATGGCGGCGGGGTCTTGTACGGTCGCGGACAATCCGACGCGGCGCAACCCGGGCGCCATGGCCTGCACGCGGCTCAGCGCCAGCATCAGCTGGTCCCCCCGCTTGCTTTCGGCCAGCGCGTGTATTTCATCCACGATGATGCGCTGGACACCTTTGAACATGCGCGGCGCATCCTCATAAGACACCAGCAATGCAAGGCTCTCGGGGGTCGTCAGCAGGATGTGCGGCGGGTCCGCGCGCTGCCGGCGTTTTTGCGTATAGCTCGTGTCGCCCGTGCGGTCTTCGACCCGAACGGGGAGGTCCATGTCGGCAATCGGCGTGCCCAGATTGCGTTTGATATCTGCCGCCAGCGCCTTCAGCGGGGAAACATAAAGCGTATGCAGCCCGTCATGCGTTCCATCCGCCAGTTCAACCAGTGAGGGCAGAAAACCCGCCAGCGTTTTGCCGCCGCCCGTCGGGGCGATCAACAAAAGCGACGGGTCGAGCGCGCGCGCCAGCATCTCCGACTGATGCGGATGGATCGACCAACCTTTGGCGGCGAACCAGTCGCAGAATTTTGGGGGCAATACGGCCATAGCGCAAAGGTGCGCGGCGGGGGCTGAACGTCAACCCGTCTTTGCTTTATAAATATCCTGGAGGGAGTCCGCAGGACGGGGGGCCAGCCCCCCGCCCACGCTTGCCGCAGGCGCCCTGCCTAATGGACGATCTTGCCCTCTTTGACGAACATGTTGGCCCATGCGCGGTCAATCAGGTCCGGCGTCATCTGGTAGGGGATGCCTTCGAATTCGCAGATCGAAATCATCTGGTCGATCAGAAAGACCGGCTGGTAGTTTGCATAGATGTTGTCGATCGTCGGGTATTTCTTTTGCAACAAATGGATCAGCGACGGCTCGTCCAGCGGCATTTTGCGTTTGCGCGCCATCATCGCAAAGATCTTCAGGAAATCCTGCTGGTTGGGGCCGTCAATCTTGATCTTGAAGAAGATCCGGCGCAGGGCCGCTTTGTCGAAAATCTCGTTCGGGTGGAAGTTGGTCGAAAAGATGACAAGGGTGTCAAACGGCACCTCGAATTTTTCACCCGATTGCAGGGCAAGGATATCGCGGTTTTCTTCCAGCGGAACAATCCAGCGGTTGACGATCGCCTGTGGCGGCTCGGCCTGACGGCCAAGGTCGTCGATGATGAAGATGCCGCCGGAGGATTTCAGCTGCAACGGCGCCTGATAGGTGCGCGCGGTCGGGTTATAGACAAGATCGAGCATGGACAGCGTCAATTCTCCACCCGTCACAACAGTCGGGCGTTCGCATTTCACATATCGGGTGTCGAACCTGCCCGACGTGCGACGCAGGGAATTGGGATCATCAACATCGTCTTCGGCGGCCGAATGCACAATCGGGTCAAAGACCGTGATCACCTGACCGGAATATTCAATGGCGCGCGGGATGTAGATCTTGTCGCCAAGCGCGTCACGAATACCGTTTGAAATCGCAGACTTACCGTTACCCGGAGGGCCATACATCAGGATGGACCGTCCGGCGCCAACCGCGGGGCCAAGCTGGTCAAGCAGGTCATCGGGCAAAATCAGATGTCCCATGGCCGACACCAGCTGATCACGGCTTACATGGATGTTGCGGATGGACTGGCGTTCGACCTGGGTGCGATACACCTCGAGCGGGACCGGCATCGGGCCGAAGTATTCGGACTGGGCAAGGGCGTCCAGCGCGCGTGCCTTGCCCTGATCGGTCAATTGATAGCCCATTTCATTGCCATTGTTGGCGTTCAGCGTACCGGTTGCTTCGCACAGGCGCTGTTCGCGTGCGGCATCGACAAGCTGTTGGGTCACGTTGACGGGCAGGCAGATCGCCTTGGCGATTGCGGTGACGTTTTCGAGATTGGTGCGAAACATCGTTTTGATCAGGATGTCGCGCATCATCACCGGTGACAGCGACATTGCGTCTAAAGTCTTGGGCGCGGGGGGCGCCATGACGTCCGGAGTTTGCATATTCATGTCTATCTGCCCGTATTTTCTGCCTTGCGGCGTTTTTCTGTGACCCATTCGCCATGCCCGCCCATAAGCGGGAGGAGCGGTTGAAAGGGTTTTGCAAAGACGGTGTGCCTGACTAT
>CBFHGD010000032.1:0-19482 GCA_965655275.1 Octadecabacter sp.
CAACCCGATATCGATGGTCTGGATTTGGACTACATATTGATAGATTGCCCACCTTCCCTCAATATATTGACAGTAAATGCGATGATCGCTTCGGACTCGGTTGTTGTGCCTCTACAGAGTGAATTCTTCGCGCTTGAGGGCTTATCTCAATTGATGCTCACTGTCCGCGAAGTCCGCCAGACTGCGAACTCAAAGCTGAGGATCGAAGGTGTCGTCCTGACAATGTATGACAAACGCAATAATCTCTGCCAGCAAGTTGAAGCCGATGCCCGTGATAACCTGAAGGATCTTGTGTTCAAGACGGTCATACCGCGCAACGTCCGCCTCAGTGAGGCGCCTTCTTTTGCACTTCCCGTGATCGACTATGATCCAACCTCAAAAGGATCTCTCGCCTACCTTGCCCTCGCTCGCGAAATTCTAGAACGCGAACAACCGACTATGAAACGGAGCCTACCATGAGCACATCCAAACCCCCCACCCGCGGATTGGGCCGCGGTCTTTCCGCGCTCATGTCAGACGTAGCAACGTCGAACCCTGAACCATCCGAACCGCGCATTACTGCGCAACGCATGCTTCGAACTGACGAAATATACCCAAACCCAGACCAGCCGCGCCGGACGTTCAATGATCAGGCCATGGATGACTTAACTGCGTCCATTGCAGAAAAAGGCATCATTCAGCCGCTCATCGTGCGGGCAAAGACCTCTGCTGCTGGCAAGTTCGAGATTGTCGCCGGTGAGCGCCGTTGGCGCGCCGCGCAGCGTGCGCAACTTCACGAAGTGCCCGTAATTATTCGTGATTTTAGCGACTTGGAGGTTCTTGAGGTCGCAATCATTGAGAATATTCAACGCTCGGATCTGAATTCGATCGATGAAGCCGCCGGCTATAAGCAATTGATGGAAAAATTTGGCCGTACGCAAGACGAGATGGGGAAAGCACTTGGCAAGAGCCGAAGCCATATTGCCAATTCTGTTCGGCTTTTGACACTTCCAGGGTCCGTTCAGAACTTTTTAGTCGACGGTAGGCTGACAGCCGGGCACGCTCGTACGCTCATTGGCCACCCCGATGCGGACGCTCTCGCCGCAGAAATCGTTAAGAAGGGACTTTCGGTTCGCGAGGCCGAGAAGCTGGCAAAGGCAGGCAAAGACAAGAAAACGACGCGGTCAACCCGCAAACCCAGTGAAAAGGACGCGGACACAATACAGATCGAAAAAGATCTGGCCGCTCAGCTCGGTCTAAGAGTGAATATTTCCCACACCGCTGGAAAAGAAAACGGGCAGATCATCCTGCATTATCGTGACCTTGAACAGCTTGACGATTTGCTCCGCCTATTGTCAGGGGATTAACCAGCCAAGAGATTGTTGATAATTGCATTCAACAGTGGTCGCCCTTTGTCGGTCGTCTTCAGCCTGTTCTCCGCCTTTATAACCAGCGCCAGTTCAGCTAAACTACTGATTTCATTTGAGTTTCTCTCAATCCAAGCTCTTGGAAGCTCCACGCCTTCTATCAAGCGAAGCCCCATCAAGACCCGCTCCTCGACGCAGGCGTTGCTATCCATTGGGCTGAACTGAACGTCGCCGCTGCCAGACTTTTCAACCTTGTCGAGCCATGCACCCGGCATCGTCGCAGCGACTGTCTCGTGGCGAACATTATCGAGGGTCAGCCTTCCGTGTGCGCCGGGCCCAATGCCGCCCCAATCACCGGATCGCCAGTAGATCAGGTTATGGCGGCTTTCCTGCCCCGTTTTGGCGTGATTAGACACTTCATAGGCTGGAAGCCCCGCTGCCGAGCAAATTTGCTGCGTGATGTTCCAAAGGTCTACGCTCAAGTTTTCATCGGGCAATCCGCGCAGCAACCCACGTTTGAAGCGATCACCAAACGCAGTCCCGTCCTCGATCGTCAACTGATACAACGACAGGTGATCAGGATCCAACGCGAGGGCTCGCGTCAACTCGACCTCCCATGCTGCCACCGACTGACCTTGGCGCGCATATATCAAATCGAAACTCACGCGATCAAACGTATTGCGCGCCAGGTCGATCGCACTCAGGGCCTCGCTGGCCGAATGCAGGCGCCCCAACGCCTTCAGATCCTCGTCATCGAGCGCCTGCACCCCGATGGACACACGATTGACACCCGCATCCCGATATCCGCGAAAACGTTCGGCTTCGATAGACGTCGGGTTGGCCTCTAGCGTCACCTCAAGGTCATTGGCCAAACGCCAGTGTTTCTGAACGCGAGACAAGATCCGATCAACAGTTCTGACGTCCATCAAGCTCGGTGTGCCACCACCAAAGAAAACGGAATTCAAAACACGATCACCCGCCAGCGCGGCAATCCGGTCGATTTCTCTTTCAAACGCGTCGGCCCAACGCGTTTGGTCGACGTTGTTCACGAGGTGGGAGTTAAAGTCGCAATAGGGGCATTTCGCTTGGCAAAACGGCCAGTGGAAATAAAGGCCAAACCCACCTTCAGGCAAAACAACCCTCGATCAGTTTAGCGAAGGCATCCGCACGATGGCTGATCTTGTTCTTCTCCCAGCGGTCCATTTCACCGAATGTCTGCGAGTAGCCATCCGGTTGAAAGATCGGGTCGTATCCATGCCCCTGCTCACCACGCATTGGCCAAACTATGCGGCCGGCCATAACGCCTTCAAACACCTCGTCGTGCCCATCTGGCCAGGCCAAAACAAGACAACACCGAAACTGCGCATGTCGGGGCTCCGGCACATCCAGCGCCTCCAACTCGTCCCACGTGCGCGTCATCGCCTTCGCAAAATCACGGCCGTGCGGTGTCTCGGCCCAATCCGCTGTATAAACTCCGGGCGCCCCGTCCAAACCATCCACAGTGATACCGCTGTCATCTGACAACGCTGGCAACCCGGTGGCCTTCACGGCGGCATGTGCCTTGATCCGCGCATTCCCGACAAACGTCGTCTCTGTCTCTTCAGGCTCCGGCAATCCATGATCAGCATTTGACGACACAGCCACCCCGAAGGGGGACAGCAAATCTGCGATCTCCTCAAGCTTCCCGCGATTGTGCGTCGCGATCAAGATCTGTGAACCATCAAACTTGCGCATCAGCCAACTGCTGCCAACTGCGCCGCCGTCAACTCGGCAATTCCCTTGTCTGCCAGCTCCATCATCGCATTCATCTGGTCGCGTGTGAATGTCGACCCTTCGGCAGACATCTGGATTTCAATCAACTTGTCGCCTGTTAGAACGAAATTCCCATCGACACCTGCTTCACTGTCCTCGGGGTAATCCAGGTCCAGAACCGACTGGCCCGCATACACCCCGCACGACACCGCAGCGACAGGAACAAGCAGTGGATCGGAAACCACATCACCCGCAGTCATCAATTTCTGCACGGCCAATTTTAATGCAACCCAACCACCGGTGATCGACGCGCACCGCGTTCCACCGTCCGCTTGAATAACGTCACAATCAATAACGATCTGGCGTTCGCCCAGCGCCACACGATCCACGCCAGCGCGCAAGGACCGCCCGATCAGGCGCTGGATCTCCTGCGTCCGCCCGCTCTGGCCGTTCTTTGCTTCACGGCGCATGCGGGTGTTTGTTGCGCGTGGCAGCATTCCGTACTCCGCCGTTACCCAACCAAGGCCGGAGTTCTTCATAAACGGAGGCACACGTTCGTCGATCGATGCGGTGCACAAAACATGGGTATCGCCGCATTTGATCAGGCAGGACCCTTCCGCGTGGCGGGTCACATCAACCTCAATCGAAATCGGTCGCATTTCATCAATCTGACGTCCAGAGGGGCGCATCGCATCATCCTTTTATGGGTTTCCCACCGGATACGCGCCCTGCCCCGTGATTCCAACCCCGATTGACCTTTCGCTTGGCTTGTTCATAACTGTGGTCGCCCAATGAAAGCTGCTGATGTCTGAACAAACTCCCAGCCTAGATGATATGAACGCCCGCTCACGTGAGGTGTTTCGCCGTGTCGTCGAGGGTTACCTCGAATCGGGCCTCCCTGTCGGGTCGCGCACCCTAAAGCAAAGCTTGTCGGAACAGGTCAGCGCTGCAACCATTCGCAACGTCATGCAAGACCTCGAGCACCTCGGCCTCCTTAACAGCCCTCACATCAGCGCGGGCCGAATTCCCACGCAACAGGGTCTGAGAATGTTCGTTGACGGACTGCTTGAAGTTGGTGACCTCAGCGGCAGCGATCGCGCAAGGATTGATCAAACCATGGGTGGGAACGACGACGATGTGAGCACATTGCTTGATCGCGTCGGGTCCGCGCTGTCTGGCGTCACTCACGGCGCGTCTCTTGTCCTTGCGCCCAAGCATGAAGCCCCGATCAAACATGTCGAATTCGTCAGCCTTGCAGCTGACCGCGCCCTCGTTGTGCTGGTTTTCGCCGATGGCCATGTCGAGAACCGCGTCTTTACGCCGCCTCCAGGTCAAACACCCTCCTCCATGCGTGAAGCCACCAACTTTATCAATGCGGTCGCCGAGGGGCGCACATTATCCGATTTGGGCAGCGCCATCGCACAGGAAGTCAAAGCGCGTCGTCAGGAAATTGATGTCCTCGCCCGTGAGTTGATCGATTCAGGTGCGGCGATGTGGGAAAATAAGGGCGAATCAACCGAACGGCTGATCGTCCGTGGCCGAGGAAACCTCATCTCGGATGACGACCAACCTAATCTTGACCGGATTCGCACCTTGTTTGACGACCTTGAACGCAAACGTGACATTGCCGATTTCCTTGAATTAACCGACACCGGCGAAGGCGTGCGCATTTTCATAGGGTCAGAAAATAAACTTTTCTCACTTTCGGGTTCATCTTTGGTGGTTTCCCCATATATGAACGCTGATCGAAAGATCGTTGGTGCGGTTGGTGTCATTGGGCCCACCCGCCTGAATTACGGGCGTATCGTGCCCATTGTGGATTACACCGCTCAACTGATCGGGAAACTGATCTCGGATCGCGGATAAGGAAGACGAAGATGGCTGATAAAGACAACAACGATCAATTCCTCGACGACATCATGGCCGAGACTGACCTCGGCCCAGAGGATGAAATGACGCTCGATGACTTGATGGCGGAAGGTGACGACATTGTCGCCCTCAAGACCGAGATTGCGGAGCTGAAAGACGGCTACATGCGCGCCCTTGCGGACGTCGAAAATTCACGCAAGCGGGCCGATCGCGATCGCCGTGAGGCCGAGAACTACGGCGGCTCCCGCCTCGCCCGTGATCTACTGCCTGTTTACGACAACATGGAACGTGCCCTGCGCGCATACAAAGACAGCGCCAATGACGGCGACAAGGCGCTCCTCGAAGGCGTTGAGCTCACCATGCGCGAATTGATTGGAGTTTTCAAAAAACACGGAATCGACCCTATCGTGCCCGAAGTCGGCGATAGATTTGACCCGCAGTTTCATGAAGCTATGTTCGAAGCACCTGTTCCGGGCACCAAAGCAGGCGATATTATTCAGGTCGCGTCCACCGGATTCATGCTTCACGACCGCCTGTTGCGCGCAGCACAGGTCGGCGTGTCTTCTACTCCGAAGTCCTGATCAATCCGCGTAATTCGTAGATCAGGTTAAGCGCCTCTTTCGGGGACAGATCATCGGGAAATACATCTTTCAGCCGCGCCTCCACCTCGGACGGCGCGGTTTTTGCTTGAACAGGCGCGGGCGTTGTCGAAAACAGCGGCAAATCATCAATGACGGCTTTTTGTTTCCCCTCACGCTCGCCTTTTTCAAGCGCCTCAAGCACCACCCTTGCGCGTTCCACCACAGCTGTTGGCAGGCCTGCGAGCCGCGCGACCTGAACCCCATACGACCGATCCGCCGTGCCGCGTTTCACCTCATGGAGAAAAATAACATCTCCCTCCCATTCCTTGACCGTAACCGTCGCATTGGCCACCCCATCAAGCTTGTCTGAAAGCCCCGTCATCTCGTGGTAGTGCGTAGCAAACAAAGCGCGGCAGCGATTCACATCGTGCAAATGTTCCAAAGTCGCCCAAGCAATGGACAATCCATCATATGTCGCCGTGCCGCGGCCAATTTCATCCAATATAACAAGCGCGCGGTCGTCAGCCTGATTCAAAATCGCAGCGGTTTCGACCATCTCGACCATAAACGTCGACTGTCCCTTGCTCAGATCATCCGAAGCCCCGACGCGGCTGAACACCTGACTGACCAACCCGATTTGCGCGGCCGATGCCGGAACAAACGCACCCATTTGCGCCAGTACCGCTATCAAAGCGTTCTGGCGTAGATAGGTAGATTTACCCGCCATATTCGGGCCTGTCAGCAACCAGATCAATTCGTCGCTCAGATTGCAATCATTGGCAACGAACGGTGTGCCGCTGGACTTCAAAGCGAACTCCACGACGGGATGTCGTCCATTGGTTATCGAAAATTCGCGCCCGCTCGTCATTACAGGTCGAACCCACCCTTCTTCACGCGCCAACCGCGCCAAAGCCGCGCTAAGGTCAAACTCTGCAAGCGCACGTGCCAGTGTAAAAAGATTGGCCGCCTGCGCTAGAATCGCCGTCTTCAAGCTGGAATAGAGCCGTTTCTCAATCTCCAGACATTGTCCGCCAGCGTTCAAAATTCGCGTTTCCAATTCGGATAATTCCACCGTCGTGAACCGCACCTGATTGGCCGTTGTCTGGCGATGAATAAACGTTTCGGACAGAGGCGCAGCCAGCATTTTGACCGAATGTGTCGCTGTAACCTCGACGAAATAGCCCAGCACGTTGTTGTGTTTGATCTTCAGCGCAGAAACACCCGCCTCATCCGCGTATCGGCTCTGCAGCCCGGCAATCACTGACCGCCCGTCATCACGCAAGGACCTGAATTTATCCAACTCCGCGTCATACCCCGCAGCGATGAACCCGCCGTCGCGTGCCAGCAATGGCGGCTCCGCAACCAATGCCGCATCCAACAGGTCTAAAAGCGCACCCTGCCCGACCAATTCCCGCGCGGCCTTTGCCAGAACGTCCGGCATTTCAGTGGGTAGGCCTTGGGCAATCATTTCTGCTTGTTCAATCGCACCGCGAACGGCCGCCATGTCTCGTGGCCCGCCTCGATCCAGTGATAACCGCGAAAGCGCGCGGTCAAGGTCAGGCACCTCACGCAACCGACCCTCAAGCAGCGTGGCAACCGTGCCGTTCTCAAGGCACCATGCAACAGCCTCCTGCCTCGTAGTAATTTCATCCAGATCTCGTGAGGGCGAAGACAGCCGTCGCTCTAACAAACGTCCGCCACCTGCCGTTTGTGTCCGGTCAATCACCGACAAAAGCGATCCCGCCCGCCCGCCGTTAATCCCGTGCGTCAATTCCAGCGATTTGCGCGTCGACGCATCAATCTGCATCGAGGCCTCCCGCTTTTCACGCACAGGCGGGCGCAACATTGGCAATTTACCCTTTTGGGTAATGTCCAAGTATTCAACAACAGCAGACATCGCTGCGACTTCGGCGCGCGTAAACGTTCCAAACCCATCAAGAGACTTTACAGAATAGACACTAATCAGGCGTTTTTCGCCACTTGTGCTGTCGAACGCCGCATTTCCCAATACCGTTACAGCCGCACCGGAGTCCTCGACTGTTCCCACGAAACGGCCTTCGCTAGCTTCGCCCAACAGCACTTCTTTCGGGCTTAAACGTGCCAATTCCGGCCCAAGGTTGGCCCCATCACACCCGACCACCGAAAACGCGCCGGTTGAAATATCCACCCACGCCAGCGCCCCTTCGCCGCGCACATCCGCGTAAGCCGCCAAGTAATTGTGTCGCCGAGCATCCAGAAGCGAATCCTCGGTTAACGTCCCTGGTGTTACCACACGCGTCACTCCGCGTTTTACAACGGATTTGTAGCCACGCTTTTTCGCCTCCGCAGGGCTTTCCAACTGTTCGCACACCGCAACACGGTGACCCTTTCGGATTAGCGTCAGCAGATATCCGTCCGCCGCATGGTGGGGGACACCACACATGGCAATATCTTCGTCGAGATGCTTGCCGCGTTTCGTCAGCGCAATATCAAGCGCGCCCGCTGCAGCCACCGCATCATCAAAGAACAGCTCATAGAAGTCGCCCATCCGGTAGAACAACAAAGCGTCCGGATGATCGGCCTTAATCTCAAGATACTGCGCCATCATCGGCGTAACTGCACTGCTCATCGATCCCCCCGGATGCTGCTCGTGCAACCTATCCAGCTGGTGTTAGCGACGAAAGACCAAAAGTCCGTGGTTGCAGCGACAATACTCGGTCCCTATCAATAATGCGACGCAAGGGAGAGCAGCACATGGCGAATAACCGGATTACGCGCGAAGACGCATTGGCGTTTCACCTCGACCCCACACCGGGCAAATGGGAAATCCAAGCGACCGTTCCGATGACGACCCAACGCGACCTGTCGTTAGCCTATTCACCTGGTGTCGCCGTCCCGTGCGAGGACATCGCCGCGAACCCGGAACTGGCCTATGACTACACCAACAAGGGCAACCTTGTCGCCGTCATCTCAAATGGAACTGCAGTTCTGGGGCTGGGTAATTTGGGCGCGTTAGGATCTAAACCGGTGATGGAAGGCAAAGCCGTTTTGTTCAAACGCTTTGCGGACGTGAACTCGATAGATATCGAACTCGACACCGAAGACCCAGACGCGTTTTGCAATGCCGTGCGCCTAATGGGGCCAACGTTTGGCGGTATCAACCTCGAAGACATCAAGGCACCCGAATGCTTCATCATCGAACAGCGCCTCAAAGACGAAATGGATATTCCGGTCTTTCATGATGACCAGCACGGCACCGCTGTTATCTGCGCGGCGGGACTTTTGAACGCGCTCCATATTTCCGGGAAAAAGATCGAAGACGTCAAAATCGTGCTGAACGGGGCAGGGGCCGCGGGCATCGCCTGCATTGAATTGCTTAAATCCATGGGGGCAAAGCACGACAATTGTATCGTGTGCGATACCAAAGGCGTCATCTTTCAGGGGCGCACCGAGGGGATGAACCAGTGGAAATCTGCGCATGCGATCAAGACAGAACTACGCAGCCTCGTTGATGCTATGATAGGTGCGGATGTGTTCCTCGGTGTCTCGGTTAAGGGCGCGGTCACGCCTGACATGGTTGCGTCAATGGCGGACAATCCTGTCATCTTCGCTATGGCGAACCCAGATCCTGAAATCACACCTGAAGAGGCGCACGCCGTTCGCGTTGACGCCATCGTCGCGACGGGCCGCAGCGACTATCCTAACCAGGTCAACAACGTCCTCGGCTTTCCCTACCTGTTTCGCGGTGCCCTCGATATCCACGCGCGCGCGATCAACGATGAAATGAAAATCGCCTGTGCCCACGCCCTCGCCAAACTTGCCCGCGAAGATGTGCCCGATGAGGTCGCGATGGCTTATGGCAAAAAACTCACCTTCGGTCGCGACTACATAATTCCGACTCCGTTTGATCCGCGTCTTATTTATGTCGTCCCACCGGCTGTGGCGCGTGCCGGCATGGACACAGGTGTGGCGCGCCGCCCGATTGTGGACATGGAAGCCTATGAAGAGTCCCTCAAGACGCGGATGGATCCGACAGCTAGCATTCTGCGCGGCATCAATGCGCGCGCCCGTGCCAATCAGCACACCATTGTGTTCGCAGAAGGCGATGATCCACGCGTCTTGCGCGCAGCTGTGCAATATCAACGCTCCGGCTTTGGCCGCGCGCTTGTTGTTGGGCGTCAGGATGACGTGAAAGAGAAGCTCGTCGCCGAAGGACTCGGTGATGCGGTGCGCGAATTGCGCGTCGTCAACGCCGCCAACACCGAGCACTTGGATACCTACAAAGAATTTCTGTACGATCGCCTTCAACGCAATGGCCATGATCGTCAGGATATTCACCGCCTCGCAACTCGTGACCGCCATGTGTTTGCATCACTGATGCTGGCGCACGGTCACGCCGACGGTATGGTGACAGGGGCAACCCGCAAATCGGCCCACGTTCTTGAATTGATCAACCACGTCTTTGATGCCCGCCCCCAAGACGGCGCTGTCGGCGTTACCGCGGTCCTCAACAAGGGGCGCATCGTGTTGATTGCCGATACCCTTGTTCATGAATGGCCTGATGAAAACGATCTTGCCAATATCGCCGAACGCAGCGCCCACGTCGCCCGCCGCCTCGGGTTGGAGCCGCGCGTCGCCTTCTTGTCGTTTTCCACCTTTGGCTATCCAGTATCGGAACGGGCTGAAAAAATGCACAAGGCTCCGAAAGTCCTCGACGCACGCGGCGTTGATTTCGAATACGAAGGCGAAATGACGGTAGATGTCGCGCTCAATGCCAAAGCGCAGGAAGCCTATCCATTTTCCCGCCTCACAGGACCCGCCAATGTCTTGGTTGTTCCGGCGCGTCACTCGGCGTCCATCTCGGTAAAGTTGATGCAGGAAATGGCAGGCGCAACGGTGATTGGTCCAATCTTGACGGGCATTGATCGCCCGATCCAGATTTGTTCAACAGTCAGCACAGTGAACGACATTTTGAACATGGCAGTTCTCGCCTCAAGTACGGCGAAATAAATGGCAATCTGGAACCTTGGCTCGATCAATGTGGATATCGTTTTCGCGGTTCCGCATATCCCTCAGCCAGGGGAAACACTGGCCAGCACAAACCGCAGCGTATTCTTGGGCGGCAAGGGCGCCAACATGTCCGTTGCAGCCGCCCGCGCTGCGGCACGCGTTAACCATATTGGCGCTGTTGGCGCGGACGGGCGCTGGGCAGTTGGACGCCTGCTCGAATATGGTGTCGATACACGCCACATTACCGAGGTTGACGTCGAAACGGCCCAAGCGATCATTGCAGTTGATCCGCAGGGCGAAAACAGCATCATTCTTTTTCCCGGCGCGAATGTTCTAATACCCCAAAGCGTGCTCGAACAGGCTCTAACTCAGGCCAAAACGAGCGATACGCTTGTTTTCCAGAACGAAACGAGCCTTCAGCTAGAAGCCGCCAAGCTGGCGTCACAGATGGGGCTACGAGTTGCATATGCAGCCGCACCGTTTGATTCTCATGCAGTGCTAGCCGTCCTTCCACACCTCGACTTCTTAATCCTCAACGAAGTCGAAGCAGACCAGTTGAAACAATCCACGGGGCTGGGGCCATCCGACCTCGGAGTGCGGGACGTCATCGTTACGTTTGGGGCAAAAGGCGCAACTTGGTTTGGACCAGACGGCGAAAGTCACGTGCCCGCGCTCAAGGTTACGCCTATCGACACCACCGGCGCGGGCGATACCTTTACGGGGTACGTCCTCGCTTGCCTAGATCGCGGGCAACCAATGCTGCAAGCGATGCAAACGGCGTCCAAAGCAGCGGCCCTTATGGTCACGCGTCACGGAACCGCAGACGTCATTCCAGATCTGGCCGAGGTTCAGGCGTTCAATGGTTAATGAACGGCGCGCTGCTGCCCCATAACTGTTCAACACGCTGATCGCGCCCGCACGCTTCGCGATAGAACGCATAGGCGTCCGCCTGCGTCTTCGGTCCGCGACGCGTCAAAATGGTCGTCGTCCCTCGATAGTAGTTCTGATGATAGCCTTCAGCGTCGTAGAATGCAGACGCCTGTAAAATCGGAGTCACGATCTGCTGACCCAATGCGGATTGCGCTGCCGACTTTGCGGCCTGTGCTGCCTGCTGTTGGGCTGGATTAGACACGAAAATTGCCGTTCTGTAACTGTCGCCGCGGTCGCAAAACTGCCCGCCGGCATCAGTTGGGTCGACGGACCGGAAGAACAGGTCATAAATCTGACGTGCTGTAATTTGATCGGCGTCATACCGGATCTCAACAGCTTCATAATGACCCGTTCCGCCGCTCGTTACCTGTCGATATGTCGGGTTTGCAGTCGTTCCACCAGTATACCCGGAGACCACTTCGGATACGCCGGTCACCCTCTCGAAATCGCTTTCGACACACCAAAAACACCCGCCTGCGACGGTAATCGTTTGCATATCCCGTGCCTCGGCTTTGCCAGCCTGCATCAAGCCCGCCACACTGATCGCCACCGCAAGACTGATTGTTTTCAAATTTCTCGATATCCATGCCATCATATTACTCCTTTCGAGATATCATTGCGGCCAATCATGCGTCGCGCAATTCACCGCTCCGTGTCCTCACGCGCTGTTTACCTATTGGAACATTTCGCATCGCGCCGTAGCCTTCCGGCATGACTGAGAAAATCACGACCCACACCGCAGAAGCCGACCCACGCAATCAGGATATCCTGATCTGGGTGAACGGAACCCTCAAGCCACGAGCCGAAGCAACGGTCAGCGTCTATGATTCCGGATTTATGCTAGGCGATGGTGTTTGGGAGGGGATGCGCCTTTATGATGGCAATTGGGCCTTCATGGATGAACATATCGACCGGCTGTTCGAGGCGGCGAAGGCCATTGACCTTGATATCGGAATGGATCGAGAAGGTGTGATTTCCGCCGTATTAGACACACAAATTGCCAATTCCATGACGACCGATGTTCATTGTCGTTTGATGATAACGCGCGGCATAAAGGTTTTGCCGTTCCAGCATCCATCGCTCAGCCGTTCGGGGCCTACGATGGTCATCATCATGGAACACTCAAAGCCCAAACTGCCGCGCCCAATCACACTTGCCACAGTTCCCCACCAGCGTGGGCTGCCCATGACGCAGGACCCCAAACTCAACTCCCATTCCAAGCTCAATTGCATTCTCGCCTGTATCGCCGCTGAAAAGGCCGGTGCGGACGAAGCCCTGATGCTAGATGTGCATGGTTTCGTAAACACGACCAACGCCTGTAACTTTTTCATCATCCGCAAAGGCGAAGTTTGGACCAGCACGGGCGACTACTGCATGAATGGGATAACCCGCCAAAAGGTCATCGACCTGTGTCGCGCCAAAGACATCCCTGTTTTCGAACGTAACTTTTCGCTCGTCGATACGTATGGCGCGGATGAGGCGTTTTTGACCGGAACCTTTGGTGCGCAAACACCGGTCAGCGAGATTGATGGACGCCAGATCGGAACCGGCGAAATGGGCCCCGTGACTCTCAAAATTCGCGCGCTCTACAAAGCCCTGATCGAAGCGCAGAATGACGCATAGTGTTAACGGCCTGTGCACAGGGAATTCACCATGAAAATCGCCGTCTGGTCCGGCCCTCGTAACCTCTCCACGGCCATGATGTATGCCTTCGCAAACCGCCCCGATTTTACCGCGATGGATGAGCCGTTTTACGGGGCATATCTGGCAGCATCAGGCGTCGTTCACCCGATGGGTGAGCAGATAATGGCATCCCAACCCACCGACCCGAATATCGTTGCGGCAGACTGTGCTGATGCGGGACCCAAGCCGCACAAATACATGAAACATATGCCGCATCACATGCTCGACGGGTTCCCGTTGGATTGGGCGAAAGACTGCATCAACATCCACCTGATCCGCCACCCCGCCCGCGTCATTGCAAGCTACGCCGCCAAGCGTGAAAACCCCACGCTCGAAGACATCGGTTATCCGCAGCAGGCGGATTTATTCGACAAGATCGGGGGGCTTGTCATCGACAGCCACGATATCCGCGAAGGACCTGAAAACGCTTTAAGAAGCCTCTGTCGCAAAATCGGATTGCCGTTTGATTGCGCAATGTTGAATTGGCCCGCAGGCCCCAAATCGTTCGACGGTGTTTGGGCGTACCACTGGTATAATGCCGTCCATCAAAGCACGGGTTTCGCGGGCGCCGAAGGGCCGTTACCGCAAATGAAAGGGACGGCCGCTGATCTGCTCAACGCCGCCCTTCCATATTATGAAAAACTGAAGTCTGTCAGTTAGTTACTTCAATCGCTTGGCACGTGCCGCCAATAGTTTCAGCCGCAATGCGTTCAACTGAATGAAGCCCGCCGCGTCCTTTTGATCGTAGGCTCCCGCATCGTCCTCGAACGTCACATGCGCCTCCGAATACAGGCTGTGATCAGACCAGCGGCCGACCGTGCGGGCCGAGCCTTTATATAATTTCAGCTTCACCGTGCCCGTCACATGCTCCTGTGATTTGTCAATTGCAGCTTGCAACATGTCCCGTTCGGGCGAGTACCAGAAGCCGTTGTAAATGAGTTCGGCGTAGCGTGGCATCAATTCGTCTTTTAGATGCGCTGCGCCACGGTCCAGCGTGATGGATTCGATCCCGCGATGCGCCTCAAGCAGCAGCGTGCCGCCTGGTGTTTCATAAATCCCGCGGGACTTCATACCCACAAACCGTCCCTCGACCAGATCAAGACGACCACAGCCATGCTTGCCGCCCAACTCATTGAGTTTGGTCAGGATTTCTGCAGGGGACATAGCAACGCCGTTGATCGAAACCGCATCGCCACGTTCAAACCCGACTTCAATAAACTCCGGCTCATTTGGCGCGTCTTCGGGTGCGCTTGTGCGCTGATACACGTAGTCCGGCGCAATCTCCGCGGGGTCCTCAAGAACCTTACCTTCAGAGGACGTGTGCAACAGATTTGCATCAACCGAAAAGGGCGCTTCGCCCCGCTTGTCTTTGGCGACGGCGATTTGATGCGCCTCGGCGAATTCCAGCAACTTGGTGCGGGATGTCAGATCCCACTCCCGCCACGGTGCGATCACTTTAATGTCCGGATTCAATGCATATGCGGCAAGTTCGAACCGAACTTGGTCATTCCCTTTGCCGGTTGCACCATGTGCTACAGCATCTGCGCCGACTTCTTCGGCGATCTCTACCAAACGCTTGGAAATAAGTGGGCGCGCAATGGATGTGCCCAACAGATACAGCCCCTCATACACCGCATTGGCGCGAAACATCGGGAACACGAAATCGCGCACGAACTCCTCGCGCACGTCTTCGATGTAGATGTTTTTGGCTGGAATACCCATGTCGAGCGCCTTCTTGCGCGCAGGCTCCAGCTCCTCACCCTGACCAAGATCAGCGGTAAACGTCACGACCTCACAGCCGTATTCTGTCTGCAACCATTTGAGGATGATCGACGTATCCAGGCCACCGGAATAGGCAAGGACGACTTTTTTGGGTGCAGACATTCGGGCGACTCCTAGGGTTATTTGTTCGCGAATTACTCCGTTTCAATGGTCAGAGCAAGCTGGCCACGAACGCAGCATCGCCTTCGTTAGACAACCGGGCAGGAGCCTCGTGCATCGGCGCCCATATGGCGTAGTGCCCTGCTTCGGTTGGAGGGCCGATTTGCAGGGTGGGTTGCGCCCAATAGATCGCGCAAATCTTCTCGGCCCATTTGTCGTACTCCGGCATAAAAACGAACCGCCGGAACGCCCCGATGCGGTGCGGGCGGCCCATTCGCCATCCGGTTTCTTCCATAACTTCACGATGAAGTGCTGGCAGAATGTGCTCGCCTGCGTCCACTCCACCACCGGGCAGCTGCAATTCTGGTCGTTCTCCGTCCTGCATCGTTAGCAGCAAATCACGCCCCCGTTGCAATACCACATAGGCACCGGGCCGCAGCGTGTAGCGCATAGCAGGGTCCACCCTTTCGCCGTATCGACGGATCATACCCTTTTCCCCAACCTTGTGACACCTATATGGACGCGGTATGCCAATCCTCGACTTGTTAGGAAAGCCCAATGACTACTGCATCTACCATCGCTTGGGATGATACTGTCCTGCCATTCCAGCTTGACCGCTCCGATATTCGCGGCCGCGTGGCGCGTCTTGATGGTGTTTTGGATCAGGTGTTGGCCCAACATGATTACCCCCCGGCCGTCGAGGCGCTGGTCGCGGAAATGGCATTGCTGACCGCTATTATTGGTCAGACGATCAAACTGCGTTGGAAGCTGTCCCTGCAGGTGCGTGGCGATGGACCGGCGCGCCTGATCGCGACGGATTATTATGGCCCGACCGCAGAGGGAGAGCCCGCGCGCATCCGTGCCTATGCCAGTTACGATGCAGAAAAAATCGACCCGACCGGCCATTCGTTTAGCCAGATCGGGAAGGGCTATTTTGCAATATTGATCGACCAAGGCGAAGGCAACACGCCGTATCAGGGTATCACACCGATTGCGGGCGGATCCCTGTCTGCCTGCGCCGAGGCCTACTTTGCACAGAGCGAACAGCTGCCAACGGCATTCCAGCTGACGTTTGGCAAATCATCTGTGCCGGGTGGTGCAGAAAGCTGGCGTGCCGGTGGCCTGATGTTACAGGCGATGCCAAAGGCGTCGCCGTCCGTTGGTGATGGCGCATCAGGTGCTGATGGGCTTCTCGCGGCCGAGGATATTCTGGACGGTGACGAGGGTGAAAACTGGAACCGCGCCACAATGCTCATGCGCACCGCCGAAGAACTGGAGCTGATTGGCCCCACCGTGCAGCCGACAGAGTTGCTAGTGCGGCTGTTTCACGAAGAAATTCCGCGCGTGTTTGACCCACAGCCTGTTAAATTCGGCTGTTCGTGTTCGCCGGCTAAAGTGCGCCAGTCCCTGTCGATCTATTCGGCTAAAGATATCGCGCACATGACAACGGATGAGGGTATAGTGACTGCCGATTGTCAGTTCTGCGGATCGCACTACCAATTCCAGCCCAACACACTGGGGTTCGAGGCGACGGAACAAGGTGATGAAACGGGGCCGGATGCAAAGCCCTGACTATCTGAAACAGACGCTCTGCCGCGCGATGGAAAACGTGCGGCAGGCGTCTTCGGATTTTGATCTGAACCCCGATATGGTTCTGCCGGACCGCCGCATTCTGAAACCTGCAGCCGTTTTGATTGCTGTAACCTCGGATGCGCAGCTGATCCTGACAAAGCGATCCGCACACTTGAAGCATCACGCGGGGCAGATTGCGTTGGCTGGTGGTCGCATGGACGACACAGACCGGGATTTGACGCACACCGCCCTGCGCGAGGCGGAGGAAGAAATCGGCCTTGATCCCAAGCTGGTGGACATCCTTGGAACCTTACCCAGCCATGAAACCGTGACGAACTATGCAGTGACGCCAATCGTTGCCGTGATCCCCGATGGGCTGACGTTTATCCCTGAGCCCGGTGAGGTTTCGGAGGTATTCAGCATTCCGTTGTCACACGCCCTCAACCGCGCGAATTATAAGATAGAAGGCCGCCGATGGCAGGGTCAGCAACGGTATTATTACACCGCGCCATATGGACCCTATTATATTTGGGGCGCGACGGCGCGCATCTTGCGCGGTTTGGCTGAGGGGATGGAATGACGGACCAACCAATTTCCATGTGGAGCGTTGACGGAGTATTGCAGCATTTGGGCGCCCCTGACTGGTTGCTCAATGATGAGCTTCAGATGCTCATGGCGGCGTTCGAAAATGTGAGCCATCGGATATACGCCGTCGGCGGATGCGTGCGCGACACCGTGCTAGATCGCCATGTAAAGGACGTCGATCTAAGCACCGATGCGCGGCCAGAGATGACAACGCGGATTATAGAAAGCCTTAAATGGAAAGCCGTGCCAACCGGCATTGACCACGGTACCTTAACGGCCGTCGCGCCGTCAGGCGGGGCTTACGAAATCACAACGTTTCGCACGGACATCAAGACCGATGGCCGTCACGCCACCGTCGCGTTTTCTGACAACATCGAAGATGATGCCGCGCGCCGGGATTTTACGATTAACGCGTTCTATGCGGACCGGACGGGTAGGGTCCTTGACCCCGTTGGAGGCTCACCCGATCTCAAGGCCCGCCGTGTCCGGTTTATCGGAAACCCCGAGGCGCGCATCAAAGAAGACTATCTGCGCATTTTGCGGTTTTTCCGGTTCACGGCATCGCACGGGCACCAGAGTGACGGGATTGATGCAGATGGCCTTTCCGCATGTGCGCTTCTTGCAGACGGCCTGACAGGTATTTCGCGCGAACGCATCGGTGCCGAGATGACGCGCCTGATTGGTGAGGCTGATCCCGCGCCGATTATGGGTGCGATGGAACAGTCCGGTGTGCTGCACAGGATCCTCCCGGGTGCGGGCGTCTTGACGCTGGCGCGGCTGATCGACCTTGAGGAAAGCTATCCGAACCAGGATACTCCAGAAACCCAGCGCGATATTCCGACGCGCCTTGCCGCGCTGGGGTGTGAAGATATCGCGCGACGTATGAGGTTGCCAAATGCCGCAGCGGACAAGATCACCCTCGTGCGCCGTGAGGCGGGCGCACTGACATCGCCACATGAACTTGGCTATAGGTATGGATACTGGCCCGCGCTTCATTGTCTCTTGTTGCGTTGGGCGACGTTGCAGCAGCCGTTCGATGGCGGTGTGTTGGACGATGTTCGTAAGGGGGCGGCGGCCATATTCCCGATCAACGCCGCCGACCTTATGCCGGCGTTTTCGGGGAAAGCGTTGGGTGATCGACTAAAACATCTCGAAGGGGAATGGATCGCGTCGGACTTTTCCATGACGCAATCCGAACTGCTTGATCTACCATGACCGCACTGATCGCGTTCGTATTCTTCGGGCTGTTCTCGCCCGGCCCAAATGTCATTCTGTTGACCGCATCCGGTGCACGTTTCGGGTTTCGGGCGACGCTTCCGCATCTCCTGGGCGTCGCGCTGGGCGTTGGTGTCATAGCCTTTGTGACAGGCCTTGGGCTGGGGACACTGATCGCGGCGTTCCCGACCCTGCGCATCGTCTTGATGATCATCGCGTCGCTGTGGATCTTGTGGATGGCCTGGAAGCTATGGAATGCGCAACCAACGCAAGCCGAAGGCACGGATCGGCCATTCACATTCTTACAGGCCGTTTTGTTCCAATGGGTGAACCCGAAAATATGGGCAGTCGCAACATCAGCATCTGCGATGATTTCGGACCTGCCGCCCATTGAGCAGGCGGCCACACTTGCCGTGACATTCTCGGTCACCAACCTCGGCGTTTGCCTGTTCTGGACCTATGCGGGCAGCTTGCTCAAGACGCTCTTGTCTGACCCCGCAAAGTGGCGAATTTTCATGCGGACGATGGCCGTCGCGCTCGCCGTATTTTCCGGCCTTGTTTTCCTGTGACCTAAACCGGTCTATATCCGAGGGGAAAGGACACCCCAACTGTGTTTCGCTTTTTCGAAAATCTGGTCGATCCTTACGTTGCATATGCCGAGGATGACACACCCCCAACGCGCCTATGGCCGTTCCTGCTAACCTATGCGCGTCCGTTCAAACGGGTGTTTTGGGCAGCGGGAATCATGTCCGTCGTCGTTGCAGTGGTCGAGATTTGGTTGATCGCCTACATGGGCCGCCTTGTTGATTTGATCGCGCCGGGAACCGAAGGGCGCTTTTGGGCGGATCACGGATGGGAGTTCATTCTGGTTGGTATCTTCTTGTTGACCCTCCGCCCTGTGTTGCAGGTCCTCGATGTTGCGCTGTTGAACCAATCGATCATTCCGAATTTCGGCACCATCGTGCGGTGGCGTGCGCACCGTCATGTGTTGCGCCAATCCGTCGGCTGGTTTGAAAACGATTTTGCCGGACGGATCGCCAATCGCATCATGCAGACACCCCCCGCCGCGGGTGAAGTCG
>CBFHGD010000033.1:0-19291 GCA_965655275.1 Octadecabacter sp.
CAAGGTGGCGCAACAGGGCGTCACGCAGCATGTCTTCTGCCTGTGCTTTGTCGGCAATGGTGATGTTGACCTCGGGTTCGAGGATCGGCATCAACCCATGCGCCGCCACCCGCGCGCCCAGCTCGAATTGTTGCGCGACAATGGCGTCGATGCCGGACTGGTTGGCCGCGTTGATCACGGAGCGTTCCTTGGTGCCAAACACGCCGAGTGATGCGGCACGCTCCAGCAGGGCGTCCAGACCGGGGATCGGTTTCATCATCTGAACGCCGTTTGCCTCGTCTTCCAGTCCCTTGTCGATCTTGAGGAAAGGCACAACACCATGATCGTCCCACAGCGCCGCAGCGGAGGGTTTGCCACCGATTTCGCGCTCCATTGTCATCTCGAACAGGATCGCACCGATGACTTTGTTGCCATTGAACGCGGGGGCCTCGACGATGCGCGCGCGCATGGCGTGGATCAGATCGAACATCTGTTCGTCGTTTGAATAGGCGTCCTGCGACACACCGTAGGCCTTCAGCGCCTTGGGGGTGGAGCCGCCGGACTGATCCAGCGCCGCGATGAAGCCTTGGCCGTTCCGGATTTGATCTGTCATCGCTTGGGTCATGGGACTGGTCCTTTGAGTTGGGTTGCATGGTCCCTACGCCACGCCGCCGCGTGCGACAATTCTGGTTACGCTAACAGGGGGCAGATTGCCCGATCAGCCGCCCAATGCAGCCACTCCGGGCAGGGTTTTACCCTCCATCCATTCCAGAAACGCGCCGCCCGCGGTGGAGATGTAGGTGAAATCATCCGCAGCCCCCGCATGGTTGAGCGCGGCAACCGTATCGCCGCCCCCTGCCACAGTAATCAGGCTGCCCGCCTTGGTCATGGCCGCGGCCGCACGGGCGGCGGCAAAGGTCGCGGTCTGGAACGGCTCGATTTCGAATGCCCCGAGCGGGCCGTTCCAGATGACGGTCCTGGCGTCCGCAAACAGGGCTTCGATTCCGGCGACGGACTCCGGCCCCGCGTCCAAAATCATCATGTCGGGCGGGCAGGAGTCGGCGGCCACAACCTTGTTGGCGGCGCCTGCCTTGAACTCGGCCGCGACAACCACATCGCTTGGCAGGACCAGTTTGCAGCCGGCTTTGTCGGCTTTGGCCATGATCGTGCGTGCGGTGTCGGCCAGATCGTGTTCGCACAGGGATTTGCCCACATCCATGCCTTGGGCGGCCAGGAACGTGTTGGCCATGCCGCCGCCAATGACGATGGCATCCACCTTGTCGATCAGATTGCCCAGCAGGTCGAGCTTGGTGGACACCTTTGCCCCACCAACCACAGCCACCACCGGGCGCTGTGGGTTGCCGAGCGCCTTTTCCAACGCGCCGAGTTCTTCCGCCATCAGGCGGCCTGCGCAGTTGGGCAGCAGTTTGGCGACACCGGTGGTGGAGGCATGGGCGCGGTGCGCCGCTGAAAAGGCATCGTTGCAATAAACGTCGCCGAGCGAGGCGAGGAACTGCGCCATTTTCGGGTCGTTGTCGGTTTCCATAGCGCTGAAACGGGTGTTTTCGATCAGGATAACGGTGTCTTGCGGAAGCGCGTCGATATCCGCGCGGCTCGGGCGTTCGACAAACACCACGGCGCAGCCCAAGACCGTTTCCAGCGTTGGCACGGTCACGCGCAGGGACATTTCAGGAACGACTTGCCCTTTGGGGCGGCCAAAATGCGCCAGCATCACAGGCTTGCCGCCCGCCGCCAGAATGTCGGTGATGGTGGGTTCGATCCGCTCGATCCGCGTGGCGTCGGTGACGGTGCCGTCTTCCACGGGGACGTTGATATCCACCCGTGTCAGCACCACTTTGCCCGCCAAATCCATGTCGTCCAGTGTGTTCCAGCCCATGATCGTCTCCCTTTTGTTGATCCGTTCATCGCCAATCCCGCCTATGCGGTCAACAGCGTCTTGGAATCCCGCGCTGCGCGCACTAGGTATCGGCGCAACGTATATATTAAACAGGACCCAGACACATGGCTGATATCAAAGACCCCGAAAACACGATCCTGATGGAACTGGCTGGCGGCACCGTCACCATTGAACTGCTGCCTGACGTTGCCCCAAAGCACGTCGAGCGGATGAAAGAACTGGTGCGCGCGGGGGCCTATGACAACGTGGCGTTCCACCGCGTAATCGACGGGTTCATGGCGCAAACGGGTGACGTGGCCAACGGCAACATGGAAAAGGATTTCAACATCGGGCGCGCGGGCACAGGTGGCTCCGATCTGCCCGACCTTCCGGCCGAATTCTCCAAGATCCCCCATGCACGCGGGTCTATCGGGGCTGCGCGCTCGGCCAATCCGAACTCAGCCAACAGCCAGTTTTTCATCAATTTCAGCGACAATGATTTCCTGAACGGCCAATACACCGTTTACGGCATGGTCAGTTCCGGCATGGAACATGTGGACGCGATTACCCGTGGCGAGCCGCCGATGAACCCGGATCGCATGGTGTCCATGAAGGTGGCCGCAGATGCGTAACCTGACCCTTATCGCAACGCTTTTGGCGGGAACATCCGTTGGTGCCGATGGGATCGAGATCACGATCGCAGGTGAGGCCAATGGCACCGTAGTGATTGATTTGTTCGAGGACATCGCCCCGCTGCACGCCGCCCAGATCACCGCATTGGCTGCTGATGGCGCCTATGACGGTGTGGTGTTTCACCGCGTGATAGAAGGGTTTATGGCGCAAACCGGCGACGTTGAATTCGGTGACAGCACGGATGGCGGATTTGATATGCGCCGTGCGGGAACCGGCGGGTCCGACCTTGGCGATATTGCGCTCGAAGCGACGTCTGAAAAATCTTTCACCCGTGGGATGGTTGGCATGGCGCGGTCTTCCAATCCGGATTCGGCCAACAGCCAGTTCTTCATCATGTTCGCGGATGGTCCGTTTCTGGACGGCGAATACACGATTGTAGGCGAGGTCGTGTCCGTCATGGATGTGGTTGACGGTATCAAGCGCGGCACCGGCGGCAATGGTGCGGTGATCGGCACAGCGGACATCATGACCAGCGTGACCGCGACCGAGTAACCGGGCGCATCACAATGACGTTGGGGGGCTAGGCAGCAATGCCTGGCCCCCGTTACGTTCGGGGACCTGATAGGAGAGCCCCATGTTCCGCTTTGCCCTGATATTTTCGGTCATCGCCAGCCTTGCCCATGCGGATCCGGATTTCTGGAAGTTCGAGTGGCCGCAAACGGATTTTGAAACCAGAAGCGTGGAAAACTGGGTTGAGATCATGTCGGGTGGGCCGCCCAAAGACGGTATTCCCGCGCTGTCTGACCCGACGTTCACGCCTGTGGGTGACAAGGTCGAATTAAGCGCGCGCGAACCGGTTATCACATTGGAAATACAGGGCGAAACGCCGCGCGCCTACCCGATCCGCTATCTGATCTGGCATGAGATTGTAAACGACGAAGTGGGTGGCGTGCCCGTCGCGGTGACGTTTTGCCCGTTGTGCAATTCCGGGATTACGTTCGATCGGCGCACGCGCGCAGGCGTGCTGACCTTCGGCGTCTCCGGCAAACTGCGCAATTCGGATATGATCATGTTTGATCGCGAAACCGAAAGCTGGTGGCAGCAGGCGCTGGGCGAGGCGATTGTCGGGGAATTGACGGGGATCGAGCTGCAATCCCTGCCGTCCTGGATGGAAAGCTGGGCGCAGTTCAGCGCCCGCAATCCCGATGGATTGGTGATGGAACAGCCCGATTTCGCGCGGGATTACGGCGCGAACCCCTATGTGCGCTATGACAGTTCAGATCGCCCGTTCCTCTATTCCGGCGAAATGCCGCCGCATGGTATTGCACCGCTGGCCCGTGTGGTGCGGGTCGGGGATGCGGCCTGGCCGATGGTGCGGATTGCAGACGCGGGCGAGATTGCGCAAGGCGGCGTTGTGTTAAGCTGGAGCGCGGGGCAGGCCTCTGCGCTGGACAGTGGTGCCATTGGCGAGGGGCGTGATGTGGGCACGGTGCGGGTGCGCGACGGCGCGGGCAATGATCTGCCCCATGATGTGATGTTCGCGTTTGCCTATCATGCGTTTTGGCCCGAAGGGGCGTGGATGTTGGGCGAGTGATCGCGCCCTTACGCCTGTGGGCGCGTCGGGTTTCCGGTATTTTTGAGCCAAAGTAGGGCTAGGTTCCGCAGAAGGTCTGACGGACTTTTTCAGCCTCCTGCGGGGGCGCTGCGTAGGCCGGGTTTGGTGTGAAGGGCGATTGCACGGCGGCGAGCATATCGTGGAACGGGGCGAGATCGCCCGTTGTGGCGGACTGGATCGCCTGTTCGATCTTATGGGTGCGCGCGATGACCTGCGGGTTGGTCTTGCGCCAGAGCACGTCATCAGGGCCGGCCGCGCGCCACCGCGCGTGCCAGTCGGGGAAATCTGTTTCGGCTTTGTCCAACGCATTGAACGTATTGGTGAAATCAGCGCCGGTTTGCGCCATGAGGGTGAGCAGATCTTTCGCCAGTTCGGTCGTTGTGTCGGTCTGGGGCAATCCCAGTTTCGGTGCAAAGGTTTTGGCCCATTCATATTCGAACAAGGTTGGAAATTCGTTGAGAACGATGGTGAAATCGTCGATTGCCTGGTCGGTGTCGGGCATGAGTTGCACAAGCGAGGTGGCGAATTGTGCAAGGTTCCAATGGGTGATCGGGCCTTGGTTGGAATAGGCGTAGCGACCCTGCCGGTCGATGGAGCTGAACACGGTGTCAGGGTGATAGGCGTCCATGAAGGCGCAGGGGCCATAGTCGATGGTTTCGCCCGCAATGCTGACGTTGTCGGTGTTCATGACGCCGTGAATGAAGCCCACGGACATCCATTTTGCCACCAGAGCGGCCTGTTTTTTCATGACGGCTTCAAGCAGTTGGGCAGGGCCATCCGCGTCAGGGTAGTGACGGGTGATCGTGTAATCGGTGAGGCGTTGCAGCGCGTCCACATCGCGGCGTGCGGCGAAATACTGGAAGGTGCCGACGCGGATGTGGGAGGACGCGACGCGGGTGACAATGGCACCGGGCAGCGGGCCTTGTTCCCGCAGCACAGGGTCGCCCGTGGCCACGGCAGCGAGGGCTTTTGTGGTCGGTATATCAAGGGCTTGCATGGCGCAAGACATGAGGTATTCGCGCAGCACGGGACCGAGCCAAGCGCGCCCGTCGCCGTTGCGCGAATAAGGCGTGGGGCCGGAGCCTTTGAGCTGGATGTCGACGCGGCCGTGTGGCGTGTCGATTTCGCCCAGAGTCAACGCGCGTCCGTCGCCCAGTTGCGGGGAAAAACCGCCGAATTGGTGGCCCGCATAGACCTGCGCGAAGGGTGTCGCGCTTTGGGGAATATCGTTGCCTGAAAACAGGTTGGCGGCCTCTGCATCGGTCATGTCTGACGCGTCGAGCCCGAGATCGGCGGCGAGCGTGTGGTTGAAAACAATCAGTTCCGGCGCGCTGACAGGGGTGGCGGACTGACGGGTGTAGAATTGATCCGGCAGGGTCAGATATGTTGTCTCAAAAGGGAGGGTCAGGGGCATTTGGCGGCCTTTCAGAGCGATTCACATGTGATGCACATTGTGGAATGACCTAGAGCGTGCGGGTCATCAGGGAATAGCGGTCGCGCGGTTCAAACCGTGCGCGGGTATACAGGCGTTTTGTGGCGTCGTCTGCGTGGTCGTCCTCAAGGTGCAGGGCCTTGACGCAGACATCGGCAAGGCTGGAAGATATCGCCATGAGGACTTCGGAGGCGATGCCGCGTTTGCGCACGTTGGGGCGGATATAAAGCTCGTCGACAAAGGCATCCATGCCGCCAAATTCCATCGACCACCCGAAGGTGATGATGGTGTAGCCCGTGGGCGCCTTGGCGGGGCCGAACAGCCACGCGGCGCCTAGCGGCGAGCCTTGCAGGAGGGGGTCGAGCGCGGCTTCGCGGTGGGCGTCGTCGGCATCGAGCCCGTATTCCGCGTGGAAGGCGGCGATGAGGGGCAGCAAGCGCGGGGCGTCGTCAGGTCCGGCGAGGTGGATGGCGGTTGTCATGGCGGGGCCTTTGGCTGTGGTTGGGGCAGTCATAGGCGCGCGGGGCCAGAAAGAACAGCCGTGTCGCGGGGGGATTAGTAAAACCCGATGGCGCGCACGGACAGGTCCGCGTTATGGTCGCGTCCGAAGGCGGCCACGGCGATGGAGCGAACGGCGGCGGGGTCAAAGGTGTCGCGCAACAGGCGGCCATAGGGCGCGAAAGCGCTGAACGGAATGCGGATGTCCTGCCACTCCTCGGTGACGTCGAATGTGGCCTGATAGAATTGCCACGGGAGCACTGTGCGCGTGGTGCGCAGGTGGATATAATAGGGTTGATCGTTGCCGCGCACGGTGAGGACCACGCCCTGCGCATTGGCGGGCAGGGACGCATCAAGTTTGGTGCGCGCCTGAATGAAGCCACCGCGATTTGCGGTGCTGACGCGACCGGTGAGGCGCAAGACAGGCGCGCCGTCGGCCTGTTCAAACGTGGCGCGCCCTTCAGAAACGCCGCCCATGACCTGATCGCTGAAATAGTCCCAGCGCGATGTGTCGGAGAGAGAAAACTGCATGGTTGCATCCTGTGCGAAGCTGGGCGCAGGGGCGGCCATAACGAGGGCCAGACACACTGCGCGCATTGAATTCAAGGTCATTGGACCCTCCTTTGTTGCACAACATGTGGGAGTTGAAATGTATCATTTCAACGGGCGCTGGCCGTTACCCCAGCGTCGCCAGTCGCTGCGCCAACAGGCGAAAGAACGCGTCGGCGTCGATATCGGTCATGTAGGTGCAATTCGGCGCGCGGTCGGTGACGCGCCAGTAGTCGGCGACGGTCATGCCCATAGTCAACGCGGACTGCGTTTCGATTTCCACGTTGATGTGGCGGCCTTTGAACAGGTCGGGCGCGATCAGATAGGCGATCACGGTCGGGTCATGCAGGGGGGCGCCCTCGGTGCCGTATTTTTCTTTATCGAAGCGTTCGAAAAAGTCGGTCCATGCGGCGACCATATCGCCCACATGGGTGCCCATGTTGCGGAAGGCGGAGATGTGCTCGGCGGTGGTAAGGGCCTTATGGGTGACGTCCAGCGGCATCACGGTGAGGGGGAGGCCGGCGGTAAAGACGATGTGCGCGGCTTCGGGATCAACATAAATGTTGAATTCGGCGGCAGGGGTGATGTTGCCGCCCTCGAAAAAGCCGCCGCCCATGAGGACGATTTCGTCGATCGCGTCTTTGATGTCGGGCGCGCGGGTAAGGGCGGTCGCGATATTGGTGAGGGGGCCGAGCGGACACAGGGTGATGGAGCTGGCAGGTGCGGCGCGGCAGGTGTCGATGATCCAGTCGACCGCGTGCTGGTCTTGCAGGGGCATTGTTGGCGCGTCGAGTTGTGGACCATCAAGGCCGGTTTTGCCATGCACATGTTCGGCGGTGACCAATTTGCGCGTCATCGGCGCGTCGCACCCGGCAAACACCAGCGTGTCCGGCTTCTTGGCCAGTTCGCAGACGATGCGCGCGTTCTTTTGGGTCAGCGCCAGCGGCACGTTGCCCGCCACGGCCGTGATCCCCAGCACCCTCAGTTCAGGCGAGGCAAGCGCCAGAAGGATCGCGACTGCGTCGTCCTGGCCTGGGTCGGTGTCGATGATGATGTTGCGCGCCATGGGAGTCCTGCCGGTTTGGGTGTGGTTAAGCGATGTCTAGCGCTGCGCAGGCGCGAGGGGAAGGGAGCGGGGCGAGCCTAGCGAGCCCGGACGCGTAGGGCGGCCGCTGCGCCATGGATATTTGAGAAGCAAGGACAAAGGGGGCTAGACGCGGCCGTGCCGCGCGAGGCGGGCGTGCAGGGTTTGTGTGTCCGGATGGCCCAGTTCCAGCGCGAAGATATAGGCATGGGTGAGGTAAAAGCAGGCGGCGTCGATCTGGTTGGCCTGATCTGCCGCCAGTGCATAGAGCGTGACGAGGGCCGGTTGGTCGCCGCGGGCGTGCGCGGCGAGGAGTTGGCTGTCCAGATCGTTCATGTCGGGGCGCGCGCGCCCATTTTTCCCGCGACCCAATCGTGAAAGCAATGGGTCGGGCTGTCCATGACCGGAGAGAAGCGCCCGCCGTCAAACCCCGGAGCGGCGCGGCCGCGTTGCATGCCTTCTACGACGCCGATGTCTTCTTCGAACACGCCTTTCCACAGTGTCGCGTTCTTGGCGCGCATGACCTCGTCCGTTTGGGGGTCGGCGTAGTAGATATGGACGTGTTCTATGGTCCTGTCTGTTTTCACGGGTTCCAGAATGATTGCATAGGCGTGGTCGCGCTGTGCGCCAAGAAGGACGTTGGGATAAATGGCGATGTATTCCGCGCCTTCGTTCCAGAAATCGGACAGGCCCGCGAAATCGGGGAAAGTTTGGTCTTCGGTGCCGGTGAGCTGGCGGTAGACCAGCGTGCCCTGACCGGAATACTTGCCGTATTCTTCGATGTTATAGTGATCCTCAAGGCGCGAATAGCTGTTCAGGCCGGGGTGGATCCACGGCAGGTGGTAGCTTTCACAGTAGTTTTCCACGGCGAGTTTCCAGTTGGTGGCGACGTCCAGTTTGAACCCGCTTTCGGGGCCACCATGGTGCAAGGGTTGCTCGTGTTCTTTCCAGCGATCCAGCAGGTTGGCGTGGACGGTCTCAAAGGGTTCGGCGGCGCCATCAAGGTTGATGAACACGATGTCGCGCCAGATGTGGCTGCGCACCTCGATCAAGCCGAGGTCGTCGTTGACGATGGCACTGTGGGTGTTGTGGCCCGCGCCGCCCACATGGGGGGTGGAGACGAGCTTGCCTTTGGTGGAGTAGCACCACGAGTGGTAGGGGCACCGGATTGCGCCTTCGATTTTGCGCGGGGCCTCCACGAGGATCATCCCGCGGTGCCGGCAGATGTTTTGAAACACCCGCACATCGCCATCTTTGTCGCGCAGCAGCAAAAGCGGGATACCAAGGAACTCGATCGGTTTGGCATCGCCGTTTTCAGGCACGTCCGCGCCGACGGCCAGACCCGCCCAAGAGGTGTGCAGAACGGCCTTTGCTTCGGCCTCAAACACCGCCGGATCGGTATAGTGCGCATTTGGCATGCCGTTTGCCGTATCGACGGCGCGGCGCACGGACGTAAGGTCAGGGGTGGTTTCGGGGATTGGAGTGTCCTTGGCCATGCGCAGTCCTTTCGATTCTGATGAGGTAGTTTAGGTGGCCACGCGGCGATGCGTCCGGCCCTTGCGCGACATCGGCTTTTCTCACCACGACATCGGCGGGCGCATCGAGTGGGGTGATCTGGGCGCGCAATTGCCGGAAACACCCGGCGCTATGGGCGCAAAGCTGCGCGCGCGGGCGGGGCGGCGTTTGCCCGCCGAAGCATGAGCCCGCAATCTGCAAGGGATTGCCCAAAACCCGACATCAGGCGATGGTCCGTAGAGGTGCACGCACAGCAGGTTTAAGTCTGTTGGCACGGGGTCACTGCACCCCTTCATGTCCTAAGGAGACACGACTATGTTGAAACTGACAAAACTGAGCGCCGTTATTGTAGCCATCGCAGCCGCAGGTGCTGTGTCCGCACAAGAGGCAGACCCGAACATCGACATCAACGGTGACGGTTTTTACAGCTTTCCAGAGCTGAGCACGGTTTATACCGACATGACCGACGAAGGCTTCACCGCGATGGATGCCACAGGCGACGGCCTGTTGGACATGGCTGAAGTTGCGGCTGCACAAGAGGCAGGCATGCTGCCAGCAGCCGAATAAGCCACAACCGAAACAAGACACGATCTTCCCTAAGTGAGAGACAGGACGGCTTTTCACTCCGCCGTTCTCCTGCTCCGTGCGTCCCCCAAGCGTGCGGGGTGCCCCCCCGGCTCGTGCGAGTCGGGGGGGGTTTTCGTGTTCGGGCGGCAGATTCCGGCCCGTGGCGACCCGATGGGGGCGCAGGATGTCGCAAACCGCATGGCGTGCCATGGCAGGGCGCGTGCAGGTTTGGGGGAGAGGCCTGAAGAAGCGGGCCGCAAACGGAGGGAAATATTATGGCCCGACCTGCGACGTTTCATGATTTTGTCCACGACACAGCATTTGACGATCTGTCACCGCAGGCCGTGGCGCAGGTCAAACGGTTCATTCTGGATTTGACCGGAACGGCCATGGGCGGGGTGCAGACGGACCTGTCGCGTATCATTCGCACGCATGCGGACCGTCATTTTGGCGCGGGTCATGGCGGCGCGGCGCGGATGGTGTTTGACGGGCGCGCGGTCAGCCCTGTCGGCGCGGCGCTGGCAGGTGGCATGAGCATCGACGCGTTGGACGGGCATGACGGGCAAAAGCTGACAAAGGGGCATGTGGGGTGCGCGGTGTTCCCGAGCGTTCTGGCCATGATGGAGGCTGAGGTGCCTTCAGACGGGCGCGAGCTGATCACAAGCATGGCCATCGGCTACGAGATCGGCACGCGCGCGGGGATCGCGCTGCACGCCACGGCGCCGGATTACCACACATCGGGGGCGTGGATTGCGATTGCGTGCGCGGCGCTGGGCGCGCGACGGTTGGGGTTGGGCGCGAAGGCCACGCGCGAGGCGATCGGCATTGCGGAATACCACGGACCACGCAGCCAGATGATGCGCTGCATTGATCACCCGACAATGGTCAAGGACGGGTCCGGCTGGGGTGCCATGGCAGGCGTTTCGGCGGCGTATCTGGCGGCGGACGGGTTTACCGGCGCGCCGGCGATCACGGTCGAGGACGCGGGCGTGGCCGATATTTGGGCAGACTTGGGCCAGCGGGAGTATCTGTTCGAGCAATACATCAAACTGTTTCCGGTATGTCGCTGGGCGCAGCCGCCGCTGCAAGCGGTGTTGGATTTGCGCGCGCAATACGGGCTGGTGTCACAGGACGTGGACCGCATCGAGGTCGAGACATTCCATGAATCGGTCCGGCTGGCCGTGCGCCACCCCAAGACGACAGAAGAAGCACAATATTCAACGGCTTACCCGACGGCCGTTGGCATGGTGCGCGGGCGTGTCGGCCCCGGGGAGGTCAGCGCGACAGCCTTCGCAGACCGGGAGGTGGCGCGGCTGGCAGGGTCAATGACCTTCATCGAAAACGAGGATTACAACGCTGCGTTTCCGGCCCGCAGGTTTGCCCATGTGACGCTGGTTTTGCGCGACGGGCGACGGTTGGTGTCACCGCGCACCGAGGCGTTGGGCGACCCGGAGGCCCCGTTGGATGACGCTGCGGTCGCGGCCAAGTTTCACGCGCTGGCGGACCCGATTGTGGGGGCACAGCAGGCCGCAGCGATCAGCAGCGCGATTGCGGGGCTGGACCGCGAGGGGGGCCTGACAGGGCTCACCACAATCCTGTATGCCCCGATTGGCGTTTAGCAGGGCAGCGGGTTACGTCTCGCCGCGTGACAGGGCCGCCACGCCGGTGCGCGCCATTTCGACCAGACCGATGGGGCGCATCAGGTCGGCAAAGGCGTCAACCTTTTCGCTGGTTCCCGTGATCTCGAAGGTGAACGACGTCAGTGTGCTGTCGACCACATTGGCGCGAAACACATCGGCCAGACGCAGCATTTCAACGCGGTCTTCGCCTTTGCCGACCACTTTGAACAGGGCGAGTTCGCGTTCCACCGCACGGCCTTCGACGGTGAGGTCGTGCACTTCGCGCACCGTCACGATGCGGCCGAGTTGGGCGGTGATCTGGTTGATGGTTTGCGGTGTGCCGATGGTCACGATGGTGATGCGTGACAAATGACCTTTCTGGTCAACCTCGGCCACCGTCAGGCTTTCGATGTTGTAGCCGCGACCGGCGAACAACCCGATGACGCGCGCCAGCACGCCCGGTTCGTTTTCAACCAGAACGGCCAGCGTGTGGCGTTCTTCGACGTCGCTGAAATTTGGGCGCAGGTTGTAAGCGGAGTGCGATGTAGCACCTTGTTTGATGTTGAGGGCTGACATGATGTGTTCCTTCAGGCGGGGCAGGTTGTTGTTGCGTAATAGGTGTTGGACATGCCGTCTTTGACGATGGTGTCGACGGCGCATCCGGTGACGCGCTCGGCCGCGATTTGTGCGTTGGCCATCAGCACGGCGGGCGAGGTGCGGCCGGTCTCGAAGTTCTGCACCGTCACACCGCGCGCGGTGTCTTGTACGGTGTAGTTATGCCCGTTCACCTCGACTGGTGTGCCGGGCATGAGATTGGCCGCCATTTCGCCGGAGCAGGCGAAGAGCGCGAGCGGGGCGAGGAGGAGGATGGTGCGGCGCATCAGATTACACCAACACCGATCCCTTGGCATCGATCACACCCTGCGTATCGGCATCCCGGAGCAGCATGTCGTTGTGGGCCTTGCCGGACGGGATCATCGGGAAGCAGTTTTCGTGCTTTTCGACCAGACAATCGAACAGGACCGGCCCGTCGTGGTTGAGCATTTCCATGATCGCGTCGTCGAGGTCGGCGGGATCCGAGCACAAGATACCTTTGGCGCCGAAGGCTTCGGCGAGTTTGACGAAGTCGGGCAGGCTTTCGGACCAGCTAGAGCTATAGCGTTCGCCGTGCAGCAATTCCTGCCACTGGCGCACCATGCCAAGGCGTTCGTTGTTGAGGATGAACTGCTTGACGGGCAGGCGGTATTGCACGGCGGTGCCCATTTCCTGCATGTTCATCAGCCATGACGCTTCGCCCGCGATGTTGATGACCAGCGCGTCAGGGTGCGCCATTTGCACACCGATGGAGGCGGGGTGGCCGTAGCCCATGGTGCCAAGGCCGCCCGAGGTCATCCAGCGGTTGGGGTCCTCGAACCCGAGGTATTGCGCGGCCCACATCTGGTGCTGGCCGACTTCTGTGGTGATGTAGCGGTCCTTGCGGTGCTTTGTCAGTTCTTCCAGCCGTGTCAGGGCATGCTGGGGTTTGATGGTCTTTTCGCCTTGGGTGTAGGCGAGGCAGTTGATCTTGCGCCATGCCTTGATTTGGTCCCACCATTTGGCGACGCTGTCAGCCTTGGTCTTGCGGCCACGGGATTTCCAGACGTTGAGCAGGTCTTCGAGGACATGGGCCACGTCGCCGACGATGGCGATGTCTGTCTGGATCACCTTGTTGATCGAAGAGGGGTCGATGTCGATATGCGCCTTGATCGAGTTCGGCGAGAATTTGTCGAGGATGCCGGTGATGCGGTCGTCAAAGCGCGCACCGATGTTGATCATCAGGTCGCAGTCGTGCATCGCCATGTTTGCTTCATACAGCCCGTGCATGCCCAGCATGCCGATCCATTTGTCGCCCGAGGCGGGGTAGGCGCCAAGGCCCATCAGGGTGGAGGTGATCGGGAAGCCCGTGGCCTCGACCAGTTCGCGCAACAGCTGGCTGGCCGCGTCGCCGGAGTTGATGACGCCGCCGCCGGTGTAAAACACAGGTTTCTTGGCTTTTTCAATGGCGGCCACCAGATCGGTGATGCCTTCGATAGCGCCCTTAACCTGCGGATTGTAATGCGATTTCATCTGCTTGGCTGTGGTATAGGTGCCCGTGGCGAATTGCACGTCTTTGGGGATGTCGACCAGAACAGGGCCGGGGCGACCACTGGAGGCGACGTGGAACGCCTCATGGATGACGCTTGCCAGCTTGTCGGTTTCCTTGACCAGCCAGTTGTGTTTGGTGCAGGGCCGCGTGATGCCCACGGTGTCGGCTTCCTGAAACGCATCCGAGCCGATCATAAAGGTCGGAACCTGACCGGTCAGAACGATGATCGGGATTGAATCCATCAAGGCATCCGTCAGCCCGGTGACCGCGTTGGTCGCGCCGGGCCCGGAGGTGACAAGCGCGACGCCCGGTTTGCCGGTGGAGCGTGCGTAGCCTTCGGCGGCATGCACAGCGCCCTGTTCGTGGCGCACAAGGATATGTTTGATCGAGTTTTGCTGGAAAATCTCGTCATAGATCGGGAGGACAGCGCCACCGGGATACCCGAATACCGTGTCCACGCCCTGATCAATCAGGGCCTGAACCACCATTTTCGCGCCGGTCATCGTTTTGGCTGACATTGTCTGTGTTTCCTTGTTTCAGCGTGCGTCTTGCGTTTCGTCTATCGGGGGTGGCGTGTCTCGCATAAAAAAGCCCCCGAAATTCGGGGGCGCATGGGAACCGGTCTGGTCAACCCCTAAGGGCCCATGCGCGTGTAACCTACGACTACTAGAATACGGGCCATCCCGACGTCTCCTATGTGTTGGGCGTTTTATGCCCCCGTCAGCTTGGAGGGTCAACCACCGGAATCGCAAAAATGTCGTTTGAGGGCGGCTTTTTGTAACTTTGTTAAAGGAGGGCGGGCGCAGCATGGCATAATGGTCACGATATCGCCCCTGATTATTTCGCGGATGTGCACAATCTGATGGCTCTGGTCGGGTTGATCCTAGAAGCAATTACAATGGGCGTTGAAAGCGGGCTGCGCCTTGTTCTTTGGCAGATATTGATAAAAACTCCAGCAAATTAAACGCGTTAGCCCTTGGAGCCCGATATGCCCTTTACCATTCTGTCCGCCCTACAACTGGGCGACGCCGTGACCGAGGGTGCCGCAACGCCGATCGAAAACCTGACTGTTCCTATCCTTTCCGCGCCGGACACCGATATCAATGGTGGCAAGGTCGAGCTTGTCGGTGTGAACAACTCGGAGTCCAACGTCCCGTTTATTTTACGCTACACGGACGGGAACGGCACGGTAACAGAGACAGAATTCCTTCAGCCGTCCGGCTTAGAGTTTACGGATACCACGGCGGTTGTGTTTGACGCTGATGCATCAACATTCGCGGTGCCGGTCCTTTATCTTGGTAGCAGTGAGACCATTTTTGACTATCCGACTGTTCCGGGAACACAGAACTTTCAAATCATGGATGATGGCACCGCCATCTCCATCCGCGCGGTATTGATCGAGGCCGAGGAATTTATCGACGACGAAACCGGCAACGATGCCTATTTCGAGAACTTCGTGGGGCCGGTCGATCTGGTGTCATTGGGTGGCGGGCGGATTTCGATCCGCGACGCCGATGGCAACATCGCGATCGCGGATTCGTCGGAAACGGTGCATCCGTTTGGAAGACCGGAAATCACCGAACTGCCGGTGTCCGGCAATAGCGTGTTCTTAGACGGGCCGGATGGCGGTTACATCACAATCCGCGAAGTGACGACGGGGACCGATCCGTTCGATTTCGCGGTTCAGCAATTCAACAGTGACCTTGTGCGCATCGAAGTCGGTGTATTCAACTTCACGGATCAGTTGGCCGATCTTGGCTTTGAGGCGGACACGACATCGGTTTTCGCCGAGATTGATGAAAACGGTGATTTGCAGTTTTCGTTCACCGACGAAGACGTGACCTACGCCACGACTCTGGACCTGCTGCCAGAAACACTCATCGAGGAACCGCCCGTGGTTGACCCGCCCGTTGAAGTCTTGGCGACTGAAGGCGATGACATTCTGACGCTCACCGACGCCGACGACGTGATCGACGCGCTGGGCGGGGATGACACGGTGTTTGGCGGCGCAGGGGATGACACGATTGAGGGCGGTCTGGGCGATGACTCAATTTCTGGCGGCGCTGGCGGGGACGACATTAAAGGCGGTGCTGGCAATGACATCCTCGATGGGGGGAAGGGTGATGACGACCTCGTGTCGGTGAACGGCGGTGAATTTATTGATGGACGCTTCTTCACCGACCGTGATGGTGGGCTCTATGGCGGCGCAGGTAACGACATATTGCACGGGCGCGGTGGGCGTGACCGGCTCGAAGGTGGCGACGGCGATGACGTTTTACGCGGCGGCGACGGCGACGATGACAGAACTGGCCCGGATATGGGTGGTGGTCTTTACGGCGGCCACGGCAACGATTTTATTCGTGGCAACAGCGGTAACGACGATATGGCCGGCGGCTGGGGCAATGATGATATCAACGGCGGTTATGGTGACGATTTTGCACAAGGTGGTCGCGGCGATGACAAAATCGCCGGCTTTGACGGGAACGACAACTTGCGCGGAGACGAGGGCAATGACGTTATGAGTGGCGGCCGCGGGAGTGATCGGTTGTCCGGAGGCGATGGCGATGATCTTTTGCGCGGCGGCGATGGCAACGATTTCTTGGGCGGTGATCTGGGTGACGATGTTTTGATCGGCCAAGGAGGTTTGGATCTTTTCATGTTCAGGACCTACAACAACGACGGCACCGATACGATTAAGGATTTCGAGATTGGTGTGGACAAAATCGATATCCAGACCGGTTCAGGGGCGCTTCCGTTTGAGGATTTATTCCTGAGCCAGGAAGACAGCGTTGCGGTGATCGAGGCGGGCGAGTTGACGATCCGCCTTAAGGGTGTGGACGCCGATGATCTGAGCGAGGATGACTTTCTGTTCAGCTAGGCCTGACGCGGGCGCATTTTCCGAAAAGCGCGGTGTCGGGTGCGCCCATTGCGGCTTTTTTCGGCGTGCAATCGCGATTTTTTGCGGACTTTGTCGCGTGGCAGAATGTAATCACGCGGATCGGTGTTGATCGTCATCGATTAAGAAACAATGGGCAGTTTTGATTCGACTTCCCCCAAGGTCGAGGCTTAGGCTTCTGTTAACTGGGGTTTTATGTATCGGGGGATACCATGCCATTTACTATTCTTTCCGCACTTGCGGCGATCACTGGACCTGCGCCTGAAGGCGTGGACACACCTGCAACGGATGCTGCGGGCGGCGCGTTAAGCGTGGCTGCTGGCCCGAATGCGGGCGATTGGGTCTTTACCTTTACAGGCGCGGACGGGGTGGATGTTGTCTCCGAAGTGAATGTGCCGATCGAAGGCACGTTGACCGCGCCGCAGGCCGCGCCACTGGGTGATGCGCCGGGCAGCTTCGTGTTCGCGATTTCCAATCCGGGCGTTGCGATCGAGGGCAGTGAAGACGTCGGCGCGCTGGACTATACCATCGTGACGGTGGATTTGTTCGAAGACGGCACCGTGAGCGGTGCGACGGCCGAAGCGACGTTGTTTGAAGGCTCCGCGGCTGCGGGTGGGTCGGACCTTGACCTGACGCCACTGGGCGACGGGCGGGTCCTGTATGAATATGAAACTGTCGGCATGACAGACCGGCTCGAGGTTGGCGTGTTGCAATCGCAGGCGGGGATGCTTGAGACTGTGTTCCTTGCTGCGCCTGACGCTGCGTCCGAAGTCGTGCTGGATGAAATCGCGCTGGCCAATGGCGGGCTGCTTTTGGCGGTCGAGAACGAAGCGGCCGGGACGGTGACGTTGACGCAGTTTGATGCTGCGGGCGCTGCGGTTGAAACCGATACGGTGCCGCTGATCGCTGATGTCGCGGACGGGCCGATGGTGGCGCTGGAGGAAATCGCACTGAACGCGGAGACCGGCGAGCTTGAGCTTTATTACGAAGCGGAAGACTCCACGGCCTATCTGACGGTTCTTGATCTTCTGCCGCTACAGGAAGAGGTCGACCCGGAGGTTGATCCGGAAGTGGACCCCGAGGTTGATCCGGAAGTTGACCCCGAACCCGAAGTTGCGGGTCCGACGCGGGGCGACGACGTATTGGAACTGACCGAAGGTGATGATGTGATCGACGCCTTGGGCGGTGACGATATTATCGTGGCGCTGGGCGGCGATGATGTTGTGCGGGCCGGCAAGGGCAATGATTGGGTCAACGGCGGTGACGGGAACGATAAGATCGAAGGTGGCAGCGGCAACGACCGCGCCACAGAGCTGGACCCCGAAACAGGCGAGGCGGTTGCCGGCGGTCTGAACGGGCAGGGTGGCGATGACTCGATCAATGGTCGCGCCGGTCAGGACTATATTTCCGGCGGCGACGGCAATGACGATCTGCGCGGTGGTAATGGCGCTGACGGCGGTGGCACGGATGGCAACCTTGCCGGTCTGTTCGGCGGCGCGGGCGATGATTTCATCCGCGGCAACCATGGCGATGACGTCATGGAAGGTGGGACCGGCAACGACAATATGAATGGCGGTTTCGGCAAAGACATCGTTTCTGGTGGAGCGGGTGACGACAAGGTCAGCGGCTTTGACGGGGATGACCAACTGTTTGGCGGTGACGGCATCGATAATATGCACGGCGGGCGCGGAACCGATATGCTGGACGGCGGTGCGGGCGACGACGTGATGCGCGGCGCGCAGGGCCGCGACGTGCTGACTGGCGGCGCGGGCGACGATCTGTTGATCGGTGGCGACGGTGCAGACACATTTGCCTACACGCTCGGGGCGGACAACGGTGCCGACACGATCAAGGACTTTAACGCCGGTCAGGATGTTATCGCGATCGACTCCGGCGAAGCCGAGTTTGCCTTCGAGGATTTTTTCCTCAGCCAGGAAGACAGTGTTGCGGTCATTCAGGCCGGGGATACGACCATCCGGTTGAAGAACGTGGACATCGAAGACCTCGATGAGGCGTCGTTCCTGTTGTGAGGCACGCGGTGGGCGCACCCGCCTTACGGAATTTGAAACGGGCGGCGGGGCAACCTGCCGCCCGTTTTCATTGGGGCCAACCGCTCGACAGGGCTGGAAAACACAGACGCCGATGATTGGCACGCGGATGATTTTCTGTTCGGGTGAGGCGCCCGAGCGCGGAAATGAGACTGCGACGAGTGTCGCCTCCGGTGCGAATCAATGTCGGTTTTGGCACCACTATCGCCGCGAAACGGGGCGGATCGGAGGGCGTGGGACCTCTGTGAGCGCTCACTGAATGCAACAATAGTGCGAATTGGTAAGGTTTTTTTACAATATGGCCATTTTGTAAGTGACTTCGTGTTTTACAGAACGCGGCAGGCGTGTAAGTGTTGGGGACCCGCACCCACCGCTCGGCTTTGTCGCAATGGGGGGCGCACAAAATACCATGGGAGGAAATTATACATGGATCGTCGTTCTTTTCTGAGAACTTCCGCACTTGGCGGCACGGCTGCCGCTGCGTCCACACTGGCCGCACCTGCATATGCCCAAGGCAACCGCACATTGACGATGGTTACGTCCGTTCCGGACGGCTTTGCCGTTTTTGACGACGCTGCTGTTCACTTTATCGATCTGGTCAACGCAATGGCCGACGGTGAGATCACAATCGAGAAGAAGGCCGCTGGCCAGCTTGTCGGTGCGTTCGAAGTGTTTGACGCTGTGTCCTCCGGTCAGGCTGACATGTATCACTCGGCGGATTACTATTTTGGTGGTCAGCACCCCGGTTATTATTTCTTCACTGCTGTGCCGTTTGGCGCGACAGGTGGCGAAATGGCCAGCTGGTATTACCACGGTGGCGGTCAGAGCCTGCAT